>JASJAT010000052.1 GCA_030066885.1 Arenicellales bacterium
CCCGAAAATCCCTGTGTCGGCAGTTCGAAAAATCGGTTTAGTGACAGTTAATTCATGGCGCAAGCACTGCGCATTTATTAAGTATTCCTCAAACCCTCATGTATGACTTAGCAGTCGAATTCAGATGGTATTGTCAGTAGTTAGAAAGACGACTTTCCAGTCGCTTGCCAGTGACTCACACCCACCTTGGGTTGACATCTAACGGCCAACATTGGAAAATGTTGCAGTGCAACAATTATGGTCTTTTACGGAGAAACAAAATGTCTGCAAAAAACCAAAACCCTTTTGATTTTTCAGAGTATTTTGCCCAGATCGATCCCACGTCAGTACTCAAGGAATGGCAGAAGATGCTTAACGCAAGCGGCCTACCCACGGTAGATCATAGTGCCCTGTTCGAGACCCAGAGCAAGAATCTGTATGCATTGATTGCCGCTAATCAATCAGTGATGGCCGGTGCCCGTAATCTCATGCAACGTCAAGGTGAGCTTTTGCAGGAGGCTTTTGCGGAAGCGAATCGCACCATCCAGGATATGGGTAAAATCAGCGACCCAGCAGAGGCCGCCGAAAAGCAAGCCGAAATGGTAAAAGCAGCGTGCGACAAGGCGCTGGCGAACTTCACCGAAATCAGTGATATGGTAGCGAAAAACTATCAGGAAGCAGCCGAAACCATCAATCAGCGATTTAGCGAATCTTTGAACGAGATTAAAAACGCTATTACTGAGAACAAGTAGCATCGGGATCATAAATACATCCCTGTTGGCAGACGACGCCTAGGATGGCGATTGAGCGCCGCAACCGAATGGTGGTCCACGTCTGTCAAAGGGGGTATGACGGGCAAGAGAGAAGCTGAAGACCAACACGAATCATGACAAATACCCGCGATACAGATTCTCAATCTCCCGACTATAGCGACCTAGTCGGAGAGTTGGCTGCCAATTTTACAGCTTGTCAGAAAGTTATGGCAGATTTCACCGAGGCTTACAAAAACATGGAAGTAGATCCGCTCAATCTACGTGGCGCCTACGCCCACTGGTTGGTTGAAACTGCTAAAAACCCACTCCATCTGCTCGGTGCCGGGTTGAACTACTGGCAGGACGCCATGAAGCTCTATGGGCAATCGATGTCGAGGTTGGGGAACGTCAAAACCGATCCGGTAATAGAACCGGCGAAAGACGACAGGCGATTCAACGATGAGGCCTGGCTAGAGAACCCGCTCTATGATTTCGTCAAGCAATCCTATTTGCTGAGCGCTAAGTGGATGCGCGAAGTCGCAAACCACAATAATCCTGCGGATGAAAAAATTGCAAAGAAAGTGGCATTCTTTACTGAACGCTACGTAGAAGCGCTGTCACCTACCAACTTCGTGCTGAGCAATCCCGCGGTGCTGGAAAAAACTCTGGAGACCAAGGGTGCAAATCTGGTCATGGGTCTTAAAAACATGCTGCAGGACCTGGAGCGCGGGAACGGTCAACTCCGCATCCGTATGACTGACGAGGATGCTTTCGAACTGGGGGTAAACGTGGCTACAACACCCGGTAAAGTGGTGTTTCAGAACCGGATGATGCAGCTCATCCAATATTTACCCTCGACGGAAAAAGTATTCAAGCGCCCGCTGTTGGTGGTACCTCCATGGATCAACAAGTTTTACATCATGGACCTACAGCCGAAGAACTCACTAATAAAGTGGCTAATCGATCAGGGTCACACGGTGTTTGTCATCTCTTGGGTCAATCCCGATGAGAGTTATCGAGATACGCCATTCGATGCTTATCTTTTAGAGGGCACTATTGCCGCCCTGGAGGCAATCGAGTCGGCGACCGGAGAAAGCACCGTCAATGCCATCGGCTACTGTATCGGCGGCACATTGCTGGCGATGACGCTGGGTTATGAAACTGCCCACCGTCGCCCCCGCATCAAGAGCGCCACCTTTTTGACCACTATGCTAGATTTTTCCGATCCCGGTGACCTTGGTGTATTCGTCGACGAAGGTCAGGTGTCGGCGCTCAACGAAAAGATGGTGGAAAAAGGTTATCTTGACGGCAGTTCAATGGCCACTACCTTCAATCTGCTGCGAGCCAACGATTTAATCTGGTCTTTCTTCGTCAATAACTATCTGCTAGGCAACGATCCAAAACCCTTCGACTTGTTGTACTGGAATTCGGACTCCACTCGCATGCCAGCCAATATGCACAACTGGTACCTGACCAATTTGTACATCAAGAATCTATTGAAGGAACCAGGGGGGGTTGCATTGGATGATACCGCGATCGATCTGACCGAGGTCCAAACACCGGTATGTTTTGTTTCGACCGTGGATGATCATATTGCACCGTGGCTTTCCACCTATGCAGGTGCTCAGTTGTTTGCGGGGCCGGTCAAGTTTATTTTGGGCGGTTCCGGGCACATCGCCGGGATAATCAACCCACCGGCAAACAATAAGTACGGTTACCGCTCTACCGACGAACCTCCCACCGACCCTGTCGCTTGGGCAGAAAAGGCGGACAAACACGAAGGGTCTTGGTGGCCCGAATGGGCACACTGGGCAAAACACCGAGGCGGAGACCAAATACCTGCGCGTATGCCGGGTGACGGCGAACTCGAGGTTCTGGAAGACGCGCCCGGATCTTACGTCAAGGTCAGATCTTTAGATGTCTGACCCCCTAACAACACATTTTAAACGAGGAGCAAAAAATGACAGGCGAACGTGAAGTAGTTGTATTGAGTGGCGTGCGTACTGCGATTGGTGATTACGGTGGGGCACTGAAAGACCAGAGCCCGATCCAGCTGGCTGCAGAGGTGATCCGTGAAGCCGTATCCCGGGCCAAGGTAGATGCAGGCGACATTGGGGCGTGTGTGATGGGTAACGTGATTCATACCGAGCCCCGAGATATGTATCTCTCCCGCGTCGCGGCCCTCGAAGGGGGTTTGTCACAGGACAGCCAAGCATTCACTCTCAACCGACTTTGCGGTAGCGGGATGCAGGCAATTGTATCCGCGGCGCAGCAGATCCTGCTCGGAGACGTAGATGCAGCCGTCGCTGGCGGTGCGGAATCTATGAGCCGCGGTGGTTATATGATGCCGAGTGCCCGTTGGGGCCAGCGCATGGGCGACGGCAGCATGGTCGATATGATGGTGGGAGCGCTAACCGATCCTTTCGATACCGTCCATATGGGCATCACTGCCGAAAACATCGCGGAAAAGTGGGACATCAAGCGTGAAGATCAAGACGCTCTGGCGGTGGAGAGTCACAAGCGGGCCGCTAGCGCCGCTGAACAAGGATACTTCAAAGAGCAGATACTGCCTTACGAAATCAAGACGCGCAAAGGCACCAACGTTTTCGACGCTGATGAACACATACGTGCTGACGCGAGCGTTGAAGGCATGGCCAAACTGCGGGCGGTATTCAAGAAGGATGGCAGCGTCACTGCCGGCAACGCCTCCGGGATCAATGACGCTGCTGCAGCGATTGTGCTGATGGAACGCAGCGTAGCGGAACAAAAGGGTTTGCAGCCCGCGATGCGTTTAGTCGGCTATGCGCTGGCTGGAGTTGACCCCAAGTACATGGGCATTGGTCCAGTACCGGCGATCAACAATGTACTGAATCGTACCGGGTTGTCCGTTTCAGATATGGACGTGATCGAACTCAATGAAGCGTTTGCCGCGCAGGCGCTGGCGGTATGTAGAGACCTGGATCTGCCGTCGGATAGAACAAATCCCAACGGCAGCGGCATATCGCTCGGACATCCTATCGGAGCCACCGGCACGATTTTGACCGTGAAAACCCTGTATGAACTACAGCGAACCGGCGGCAGATACGGCTTGGTCAGCATGTGCATTGGTGGCGGTCAGGGGATCGCCGCGGTTTTTGAACGCATCTAGCCAGATTTTTAAATCGAGTTGCAGTGGCACGGAGGAACCCGGGGAATAGGTGAGGCTATTTCTATAGCTTCGGAAGACGCTGGCTATAAAGCCGCGAACTCCCGAGGAAACGAAGAACGCGCCAAGGAACTCAGTGACAGAACCGGGATTCCGCTGTGTCCCTGCAGGCTGATCTGCTAGATAACTATCCGCGATTGGACGAAGCTAAGCTTCAGCCGTACTCAGCGACTTCGGGCCTTCGGGGTGGGTGGCGATGAAGTGTTTCAACACCTTCCGGAGCCGCTCTACTTCTTTGTCGTTGCCGTGAGATCTGGCCTCCTCGATATCGTCGAGGATGATTCTGCGCAGGTGAGGCACACCATTTTCACAGTGAATAAGATACTCCCCGAGTTCGGCAGCAATGATTTCCGGCACGTGTTCGTGCTGCGCGATCGCTTTGATTTCCTCTTCCGTGAGTTCACACATGCCAATGCAGTCTTGTAGTGTAAGCATAACGTCTGGTTCGATTCGTTTTTCTTAGAATAATACCCCGCGCCGAAATTTGCGTTGACTTGGATCAAAGGTAGCCGACCATCCGGATGTGGGGTCATTTTTCACTCAACAACCAGCCCCATCGCTGATGGCCCCAAGTTGAGTGACTCAAAATTACCCTTGAGGTGATCTTCACACCTGGGCATCACGGCGCATCTGACAAAGAGAGGATTTTAGGCCCAAAACTGATCCAAATTGCTGCAATGCAGCATAAATGGGTATATAATTATTGGGGGCGAAACCTTGTATTTCCTGACCTACTAGAGAGGAAATCGAAATGATAATCAACGATAAGGTTGCGGTGGTAACCGGCGCCGCGAGTGGAATAGGGCTGGCTTTGTGTGAAGAACTGATTGCACGCGGGGTATTGGCCGTTGCCCTGGTTGACATGAGCGATACCGTCTTCGAAGCAGCCGAAAAACTAAACCAGGGTGCGCCTAAAAAACCCGCCAGACCATATCAAGGAGACGTCACCGATCACGATTTTCGTAAACAGGTGTTCGACGATTTGTGTGACAATTTCGACACGGTGAACATCTGCGTCCCGGCTGCGGGAATTTTCCGTGACCGGATGGCTGTGAAGATAGACAAGGCAACAGGTGAACCCGACATATATCCGCTGGACACCTTTTACAAAGTCTTGGACGTTAACTTAATACACCCGATCTACTGGTCTATGGAGATGGTGGCGCGGGTGGCACAGCACCGCTATCGCAACGGTCTTAAAAAGTGGCATCCGAACGAGCTAATTCAGGGTTCCATAGTTTTCATTGGCTCCGTTGCATCCCAAGGAAACAAAGGACAGATATCCTACGCGACGACCAAGGCGGGCCTGGAAGGTGCGGCAACCACATTGATGAAGGAGTCAATGTATCACGGCGTACGCACCGCGGTTATTCATCCAGGCTTTGTAGATACTCCAATACTACAGGGTATGCCGGAAGGTTATATCGATAATTACATCTTACCCGACACGCAGCTTGGGCGATTGATCAAACCGGAAGAAATCGCCGACGCGATCTGCTTTCTCATCTCTAATTCTGCAGTGAGTGGTGAACTTTGGGCTGACGCCGGTTGGCATCCACCGGCCAACTAGCCTGCGGGACCAGGCGGGTTAAGGTCACCTGGTCCTGTTTCGGGACTTAAAGCAATCAGCAAGCGTTTTTTCGACGTTGTAGATTCGAACTTTCACACCATCTATCTTGTGTGTATCGATACCAGCATAAAAGGCTGACGGTGTACTAAATGTGTCTATGCGCCCTTCTGAACCGACAAGACGGTAAATCCCTCTCCAATGATCGCTCGCCCAATTTCTCCATCGAAACCTGCATTTCGAAGGAGTAATTCTTGCTCCTCGCGGGTGGGGACAACATTGCCCCAGGTCAATTCCTCAAATCCCGTCTGTACTGGAAATAAAAATTCTTTCATACGTGATTCTTCCAAGGTGCCTGGATAGGTTTCGTCTATGATCAGGAGCCACCCCCCAGGCCGTAGTGCTCGATGACAGCCATCTACTACTGACTGCCGGAATTGGGGTTCGATTTCGTGCAAAACCTCGATCATAACCACCGCATCTACAGAGTCTGCATCCACCGCCTCGGCGATGTCTGCCTCAATCAGAGATACTCGATCCGCAACCCCAGCCTTCTCCAAAGCAGTATTTGCAGCTTTCATGCCCGTTGGATCTATATCCACACCAATGCACTGCGCTTTTGGAAAAGCTTTGGTGAGTTGGATGAGATGCTGTCCAGTACCACAACCGACTTCGAGAATGGATCCACCTGCGTCTAAGCGTTCCTGGAGTCCTGGAAGTTCAGGCAATAGCTTTTTTGCACTGAGCACCTGCAGTCCGGCTGTACTCTCCGCTATGACATCAGCAAAGGTTTCGCTACGGCCTTGAAATGGGACGATCTCACCAGTTCGAAACGCCTCAAGGCAATAGCGATGATCTTCCGTTGCGAACTCTGTCCCTAATCGGACGTAACCACCCAGATAGCGTGGATGTTTAGAATTAGCCAATATCTGGTCCATATAAGGAGCGAGCCGAAATGAACGATCTTCATTTCCCTCAAGAAGCCCAAAGGAATAGGCCGTAGTGCACCAAGTCTCAACATATTGCGTGTGCAGATCCAGCGCCTGTGCGACATCCGACGCTTTAGCATCGGGAGTCTCGGCTAGCGCCTTGAACAGTCCCAATCGAATCCCTAAATCGATCAAGTGCATCGCATTAAATCCACGGCGCCATTCGAAAATCTTGGCAACCTGATCGTCAGCGGTGATGTCTTTGATTTCTCTAGATGATTTTTCTTTTGACATGAATCCTCCCTCCCAGGGTCATTAAAAGAGAGTGACGGCGAGCAATACTAGCTAATAACACTAGCGCAAAGCCATTATTACGTTTTTAACTCGCTATGGAATCCTAGACAGCAGGAAGTAAAGACTATAGGCAGATCCCAATTCCACAGATTGATCTGGTATGACCTAACCAGAAGTAGATAATCCACGTATCTCTTTTGTTAGACGTTCATGTCGGCGAAGCAACTGAATGAGCCTGCTAATTCTCAATTAAAATAGAAGGTTATCATTGGTCACACGTCTAGGCAGCTCGGGCTTGCGTGTGGAATTTTCAGAAAAATTTTTGTATGGCCCCCTAGAAATTAGTTGCTTGTATCGCAACGGCAGTTCGCCCAGACTTTCGTCTTGGCAATATAAGCCGAATTTACCTATTGAGGAGCTTGATCGTTTATGTTGACTTCCAATCCTTTTTCCGAGCTTGCAGTATCAATTTCCCCGGGGGTTATGCAAGCCTACGTCTTTCTGGCGTTACTGCTGGTGATCGGCGGCACCATTTTTGACGTGATTCACAAAGGGAGCGCCAAGTATTTCTTCGAGAATATGCAGCGATCCAAGAAGCGAGGGGGACGAACCGTCGAGGGCGGCGAGAAAGTTGCGATCGCCGTCAAGACCATCACCCACGATGTCCTGGCCACAAGCGAGTTGGGCAATTCAAATCGTCGCATCGCCCATTTGTTGGGTATGTACGGATTCATCCTGTTTGTCATCAGCACTGTAGTGATGATCTTCTCCTATCCCACTGCCGGAGATGCTACGCCGGTGATTTGGCCACTGCTATGGCACCTTGGCGCACTGATGGTCTGCGCCGGTGGCTACTGGTTCTGGTTTGTCATGCGTGTAGATGTTGCGGCGGAAGGTGCCTCGCCATTCAAGCTGATGAAAGCGGATTTATTTGTCCTCTCGTTGGTGGCGACGACTACGTTCGCCCTGCTGTGGTCGTTCTTTCAGGCAGTCGGCGCCTCGGGACTGGCCGTATTCTTTTTCGTGCTGTTTGTCATTGCGGCCACGATCCTGTTTGGCGGTATTCCCTGGTCCAAGTTTGCCCACATGTTTTTCAAGCCAGCGGCAGCTTTCGAAAAACGATTGTCGGAAGCAGACGGTTCCATGAACAATCTACCTCCGCCGGCAGAGGCGCCCGCGAAGTTTGGTCTGGGAATCGAGCGGGAGCCGGCGAGCCACTACTGATCTGTGATGGGTATGAACCAACTAGCGTCACAACAACGACTTCGAAACGATTTATCAACTGACAGGGATCACCATACCGTCGGTTTATTCATCAATTGACAGAGTAAAAGTAACAATGCCTACATTCGTATACATGACCCGCTGCGATGGCTGCGGACACTGCGTGGATATCTGCCCCTCCGATATCATGCATATCGACAAGACTTATCGGCGGGCAGTTAACATTGAACCCAACATGTGCTGGGAGTGCTATTCCTGTGTAAAGGCCTGCCCGCAGCACGCCATCGACGCCCGGGGCTACGCCGACTTTGCGCCGTTGGGCCACAGCGTAAGGGTTCGCCGAGAGGAGGAGAAGGGAATGATCTCCTGGAAAATCAAATTCCGCGACGGGCGTGAGAAAGACTTTGTTTCGCCGATCACCACTCAACCCTGGGGCGAGAAGATCCCGAAGCTCGCGGAAACCGAAGCACCTGACGACGACACCGTGAAGTCCCAGAATCTCTACTATGAGCCGCACGGCCTTGAAATCGATGGAGGGCTTCCAACGGTGCCGAAAGATAAGTTCAAACAGGGAGTGTACTACTAATGGCTAAATTCAAAACGGTATTCGAGGACTGCGATATTCTCGTCGTCGGTGGCGGCATGGGTGGCACCGGAGCCGCCTACGAGGCGCGCTACTGGGGCCGTGACATGAAGATTGTCGTGGCCGAAAAAGCCAATATCGACCGCAGCGGCGCGGTGGCCCAAGGCCTCTACGCTATTAACTGCTACATGGGAATGCGCTGGGACGAGAACCAGCCTGAGGATCACGTCCACTATGCGCGCAACGACCTGATGGGGATGGTGCGCGAAGATCTGGCCTACGACATGGCGCGCCATGTGGATTCCAGTGTACATCAGTTCGACGAGTGGGGGCTGCCCTTCATGAAGGACCCGGAAACCGGGCGCTACCAGCGTGAGGGCAAGTGGCAGGTCATGATCCACGGTGAAAGCTACAAGCCCATCGTGGCAGAAGCCGCTAAAAAGTCCGCCGACAAAATCTACAACCGGATCATGGTGACCCATCTGCTGATGGACGAAAGCAAGCCCAATCGGGTAGCCGGGGCCGTGGGTTTCAACGTCCGTACTGGGGACTATCATGTTTTCCGGGCTAAAGCGGTGATCGTGGGCGCTGGCGGCGCATCACACATCTACAAGCCGCGGTCCGTAGGCGAAGGTATGGGCCGTACCTGGTACGCGCCATGGAGCAGTGCATCCGCATATGCGCTACCCATCCAGGTAGGCGCCAAGATGACCCAGATGGAAAATCGAATCGTGCTGTGTCGGTTCAAGGATGGTTACGGACCTGTAGGCGCGTATTTCCTCCATCTCAAAACCTACACCCAGAACGCCTACGGCGAGGAGTACGAGTCCAAGTGGTACGACCATACCAAGGAACTGGTGGGTGAGTACATCGATCACCATCCGACACCGACCTGTCTGCGTAACCATGCTTTCCTCGAGGAGGTAAAAGCCGGCCGTGGCCCCATCCACATGGTCACGAAGGAGGCGTTTCAGGACCCTCATAAAGAGATCGTTGGTTGGGAGAATTTTCTCGGGATGACCATAGGGCAGGCCGTGGTTTGGGCCTCTCAGGACATTGACCCGAAATACACCAACCCCGAGCTCACCACATCAGAGCCGTACGTCATGGGTTCCCACGCTACCTGTTCCGGCGCCTGGGCGAGCGGGCCCGAGGATCTTTCCCCAGACGAGTATCAGTGGGGCTATAACCGGATGATGACCGTTGACGGTTTGTTTGGCGCGGGTGATGCCTTGGGCGGCACCGCCCACGCATTCTCCTCGGGGTCCTTTACCGAAGGCCGCCTGGCGGCGAAGGCTGCGGTGAAATACGTGCGGGATCTGAAGAACGAGCAGATCCGGGTCACTGAAAAGCAGTACGATGATCTCAAGGAGACCATCTATAAACCGCTGGAAACCTATAAGGTGGGGCGGAACGAAATCGTGGGTGGAACGGTGTCCCCCAGCTACCTGCTGCCGATTCAAGGTCTACAACGACTCGAGAAGCTGATGGATGAGTACGCTGGCGGTATCTCAGTCCACTATATGACCAATGAACCGCTGCTCCTGCGTGGCCTTGAGCTCATGAAAACCTTTCATGAAGACCTAGAGTATCTGGGGGCAGAGGACTTGCATCAGCTTCAACGGGCCTGGGAACTTAAGCACCGTGCCATTGCGTCGGAGTGCGTCCTTCAGCATACGCTGTTCCGCAAGGAAACCCGCTGGCCCGGGTACTACTATCGTGGCGACTACATGAAGCTAGACGACGAAAACTGGCATGTGCTGACCCTTTCCCGCTACGATCGGGAGAGTGGTGAGTGGGCGATGGAGAAAGCGCCCGTTTACCACCTCGTCGACTAAACCAACCTTCGGGTCACCACGGAAAGCGTTTGCGGAGTCCCGCAGGCGCTTTTCGCGTTTTATCCCTCGATGAGATTGGAGGATCAACACATTGACTGAACCCGCATCGGTACGGGGCCGCCCATCATTACGGCAGACCCTGCCTGGGCCCGATATTCAGGCCGAGATCGAAGCGGCGATCGTCAACCTGGGTGCTGAACGGCTTGATCTTGAGGCGCTGCTGATCCCCATCAAAGATAAGGCCGTCTCGCGGCTGCACTTTAAGGGGCTACTGAAACAAGCCTGGGATCGGCTACAGAATCTGCGGGATTCCCTGCACCGATTCCCACTGCAGGAGGTGGTGGATCCTCACGTTATCGATACTGTCAAGGAAGCCGACGCGGCGCTCGTCACCGGCCGTTCGTTTTCGATTGACGATGCGTCGATGGCCCTCGACGCTGCCTGCAAACGGAGTCGCGAGCCGCGGCAGGCAGCGCATATTGTCGCTGCGATTCAGGGGATGCAAGCGATGGTTGCTATGCTCAGGCAGGATTACCGCGGCGCGAGTGCGCGCTTTATCGGGGCAGCGGAGACGGCAGAACTAGATGCCGCCCTGCAATGGCACTATCGCCACGAAAGCGTTCTGGCGCTGGTCGATCTCGGCAGGGAATTCGACGACAGCGCAGCGTTGGAGGAGGCCATTTCACTACTGGAAAACGAAATCATGACGCTCGCCCGGGGAACGGGGCATACCAGTCATCTGGCCGCGACCCAGAACTCACTCGGTAACGCTTGTGGCGTTCTGGGTCAACGTCAGCGGGGCACACGGAACCTGGAAAATGCGATCTCGGCCTACGAGGCCTCCCTCGAAAACCGGATTCGCGAAGAAGAGCCTTTAGACTGGGCGGCCACTCAGAACAATCTCGGTAACGCTCTGGGCATACTGGCGCATAGACACAATGACGAGGAAATGTTGAGTAAGGCGGTGGAGGCCTTCAAACTGGCACTTGAGGAGCGAACGCAGAAACTGGCGCCGCAGGGATGGGCAACCACAAAGAACAACCTGGCGGCGGTTCTCCAATCTCTGGGACAGCGCAACAAGGATGTCAAAATGCTGAAGCAGGCGGTGGAGGCTTACAAAGCGGTGCTGCAAATCTGGACGCGTGAACGGGTGCCCCTGGACTGGGCCACGACCATGAACAACCTGGGGACGGCGCTGAGACTGCTCGGTGAACAACGCAAAGGACCAAGAACGCTGGAACAGTCCGTGGCTGCCTATAACAGCGCCCTGTCGGTAAGGACTCGCAACCATCTACCGCAGGACTGGGCTATGACCCAAAACAATCTGGGAGCGGCGCTACAGAAACTGGCGGAAAGAGAGGAGAATCCGGAGACGCTGATCCGGGCTGTCGGTGCTTATGAAAGTGCGTTAATGGAGTTGGATCGGGAGCGGGTGCCCATGACCTGGGCGATGACCATGGGCAATCTCGCCGTCGCCCGTAAGACGCTGGCGGAAGTAACCGGGGACCGTGAATCCGCCGTTCAGGCGGTTGCAGAACTGGAGGCCGTGTGCGAAGTGTTCCGCGAACTGAGTCACGCCCAGTATTCTGAGCTCAGCATCGATCAGCTGGCCAAGGCGCGCAAATTGGTTAGTGCGCTCGCCGCAGCCGGGTAACCAGGCTTCACTCTCAACTGACGATTGATGGCAGTCACGCTCCCGTGATTCCATTCGGGCTTGACAAAGAGAACGACACAAAACACGCTGCCATGAACCGATATCGGGAGGTGGAGTGATGACAACGACTGCATGGGTACTCAGAGGCACTGAATACGGCAATTGTAATTGTGACTATGGGTGCCCTTGTCAATTCAATGGGCGACCTTCTTCACCCGATGGGGACTGTAGATATGCCCTGTTCACTCAGATCGACGAGGGTAATTACGGAAACGTGAACCTCGATGGACTACGGTTTGTCTGGTTGGGTGGCTGGCCTGGTGCGGTGCACGAAGGCAACGGGACAATTCAACTCATCATCGACGAACGCGCTAATGAAGAGCAACGTGAGTCAATCCGCCATATTGTCTATAACGAGGACACTGACGAGCTACTGACTCACTATTCGATATTCTGTGCAATGTGCACGACGATCCATGATCCGATTGTCGCGCCTATTGAACTGGAGTTCGATATCGAGGCAAGGACAGCCCATGCTGAAATTCCCGGAATTGTTATTTCTGACGCTGAACCGGTGCGCAATCCGGTTACCGGTGAACCCCATCGTGCACAGATCGTGTTGCCAGAGGGGTTTGCTTCGACACTGCTAGAAACAGCTAGTGGAACAGTCAAAGCGACCGGGATTGTGTCCTTGGACTTTGCCGACACGTTCGCCAGTTTTTCTAAACTGCATATGACGGATCGGGGTATCGTTAGAGGTTGAGTACACGCGCCACATACTAGACAACAACTTCTCTAAAGCCGCGAATAACTCCTCCGGGCCGAACAAGAGAAATCACTGGTACTCCGCACCATATCTAATGATGGATGCCTCCTACCGGGTTGAGCTAACGAGGTTAAAGAATCCAGATGACCGATTGGCACTATCGGGCTTTTTCAAAGGTTGAGCACAACGAGCGTATAACCCGCGCTAGAACGCTCATGGCCAGTAAAGGGCTGGCCGGTTGTATATGCACATCTCCAGAGCTGCTTTACTATTTCACCGGTTACGAGGCGCATACGCATCATGCGATCGGTTCTCAGGCTATGGTAATGGCCGCGGAGCGGGACGAGCCTATTTTGATTTTGCGCGATGGTGATTTGCCACAGGCAGACGAGACCGTAGTAGTCGGCAGAATACACCCTTTCCGTCTGGGAGCTGTCGAACTGGGAATGTTGATCAAAGCGGCGGTATCCGAGCTGGGGCTGACCGGGAAACCTCTCGGGCTCGACGGATCCGGCCCGACTATGAACGGTGAGTTAGCGCAATCATTGGAACAGGCATTGAGCGACAGTGAGTTGCACGACTGCTGGCGCCTGTTGGGGCGACTCCGAACAGTACTCTCGGCTCAAGAAATTGTTTATTTGAAAGAAGCAACTGTCTACGCCAACGCGGGGATCGACGCATTTTACGAGACGGCACGCACTGGTATGTCGGAAATCGAACTGGCTGCGGAGATCGAGTATGCAATGCGCGCAGCTGGCAGTGACTATCCGGCTGTTCCGACCTGGATGGCCTCGGGCCCGCGGGCCTATTGCCAACATGCCATGGCGACGCCCCGCAAACTAGAAAAAGGGGATTTGGTACACGCGGAATTTGCCGGCGTTGCCCGTCGTTATCACAGTGTGACAATGGGTTCTTTGGTAATGGGGGAACCCAACAAAAGAATGGTAGAAATGGCGGATGGCGCCAAGGCAGCCTTTGAAGCAGGTCTGGCTGCAGTATCTATAGGCCGACGTATAGGAGATGCCGAGGCGGCATATCGGGAGTGTCTGAATGAAAGGGGTCTAGGTGATTGCTGTCCCATGCGCTTCGGTGTCGGAATCTCCGCCGCCTATCCTCCAGTATGGGAAAACCAGGTCACGATACAGTACGAAACGGAGGATCGGTTTGAGCTGGGCATGGCGTTTTATATACACGCGTCGATGCAGTCCATGAGAGATCGTGAGGGGATGCTACTTGGAGGCTCTTTCCTTATGACCGAGGCAGGCCCAGAACGTTTAGATAAGGCCCGAATGGAACTCGTTACTACTCCAGTTTGAAATCAACCACCCGACCTGACAACCTACGCGGCAATGGTGATGAACACGGTCTAATCCATGGTGATCTACACCTTCTAACCTATCCTAATGCGCTAAAAGTGGCCTAGCCACTTATTGGCTTCACCAACTGGTAGTTTCTTGCCCCAACCGGCTCTGCATGGGCCCATAGGAAGCATGCACCGAACCTGTATATGTGTGATTCATGACAGTGTTGTTCACACTTTTCTATACCCATCACACCTTTTCCATTTCAGGTTTTTTAAAAGTGGACTGAACGATTTCTATTCGAATCATTCGTCCTTGAGCCCTTTTAGAAAATATCGCCCACTTTATTTTCCAATTGGCACGGTGTTTGCGTTGTTTCGAATTGCGTTGCTTTTCGAAGGCAAGAGCACACCAATAATGGGTGAGGTAGAAATACGATGAAATTTGCAGACCACGGTTTGATAGCCAGCCAAACGGACCCGGCTATCAACGTCTTGATAGCGCCACTCCGCGAGGTCGTGCGAAAACTCTTCGTTAAGCTGGCTTCACCGATGGCGAGTGTGTACCGATGGTATGCCGTGTTTGCGAGACTCTGCACCATTCCTAAAGAAGATTCACTGTTTACTCGATTCAATCACGACGCGAATACCCATTCGATCTTGAGGGCAATCCAAGTATCACCTGCGGTGGTTTACCAAAATGGAAATCAATGGGTTGATTCTATAGACGGATCAAAATATCTACTGGATTGTGTTCCTTGTGCGGAATCGAATGAATTACCACCAGGTGATGATTTTTCTTGCCCGGGCAATCAGCAACGTTTTGCTGCTCAGACGGGAAAACTCTTTGCGAAAACTCGATCGGTGGCTCCATCTGATCGTGTTCTCCTCACGCTACTGATGACGGATATTGTCGGGTCGACCGACAAAGTCACAGAATTGGGAGATGAGAAATGGGGAGAGTTATTGCAACAACATAATCGAATGGTGCGCCGTAACATCGTTGCTTTCGAAGGGACCGAAGTAAAAACAACTGGGGATGGATTTCAAATCTCCTTTGATCTACCCACCCTAGCGATTCGTTGCGCAGAATCTATCCATCGAGATTTAGAGCCACTTGGAATGAGTATTCGTGCAGGTGTCCATACAGGTGAATATGTAAGGTGCGGCGATGAACTGAATGGTGTGGCAGTTCATTTGGCGGCCCGCATCATGGACATTGGGAAATCAGGCGAAACCATTGTTTCAAGCACAGTGAAAGACCTTGTGGTTGGATCGGGAATCACTTTCTCAACCTTGGGCAACCACATACTGAAGGGAATTCAGAATAAGTGGCTGTTATTTAGAGTGGAAGATTAGTTCTGCTGTAAACTGCAAAGACTTATTTGACTAAAACTTCGGCTGGATACAATACGATCTCAGGGAAGATCATGAGCAGGATGAGCCCGATGAACTGCAGGCCGCAGAACGGTAGGGCAGCGAGGAAAATATCACCCATGGTTATTTCCTTCGGCGCGACGGACTTGAGGTAGAACAACGCCGCGCCGACCGGCGGCGAGAGGTAGGCGATCTGCATGTTGACGTCGAACAGCACCCCGAACCAGATGAGGTCGAATCCCAGATCCTTGACGATGGGGATCACGACCGGCCCGGTGATCAGGAGGATCCCGAGCCAGTCCATAGGCACGCCCATGATGAGGTAGAAGACCTGGATGGAGATCAGGATCCCCCAGGGACCGAGTGGCAGGTCGAGGATGGTGTTCTCAACCAACTCGCCCCCGCCGGCGAGAGTGAACACGCTGCTGAACGTCGAGACGGCAAAGAAGATCCATAGAATCATGCAGGTCGAACGGGTGGAACGGAGCAGTGCATCCTTGAGGTTTTGCCAATTCAGCTGCCGGTGGATGGCGGCGCTGACCAACGCGCCGGCAGCACCGACGCCGGCCGCCTCGGTGGGGGTGGCTGCACCCGTGAAGATCGAGCCCAAAACGAGCAACACGAGGCTAAACGGAATGATGATGCCCCTTAGCGCAATCAGCTTGTCACGGAGGGGGATATCACGCTCCTCGGGTGGTGCCTTCGGCGCGAGCTCGGGCTGCAGGGTGCTGCGGATCACGATGTAGCCGATATAGAGGGCGGATAACATCAGGCCGGCGCCTAGGCCCCCGGCGAACAGCTTGCCGATCGAGACGTTGGCGACCAGGCCGTAGACGATCAGCATCACCGACGGTGGGATGAGCTGGCCGAGGCCGCCGCCCGCCAGGATGCAGCCGAGCGCCAGGTATTTGTTGTAGCCGCGGTTGAGCATGGCCGGCAGGGCGATCAACCCCATCAGCACCTCGCCGGCGCCGATGATGCCGACCATGGCCGCGAGCACCATGGTCGCCAGGATCGTGCTGACCGCGAGCGACCCGGGTATGCGGCCGGTCCACACGTGTATCGCGCCGAACAGTCGCTCGCCGACGCCGGAGCGCTCCAGCACGTTGGCCATAAAGATGAACAACGGGATCGCCGCCAGGCTGAACTCGGTCATCTCGGTCCACACGCGCGAGACGACCAGGTAGAAGGCGTTTGGCCCCAGCACGAGCATGGTCATGATGACCGCCATCGACCCGCAGACAAAGGCGATCGGCGCCCCGGCGATCAGAAACAGCAGGAGCCCGCCGAACATCACGAGGGTGATTATCTCGACGCTCATATTTCGGGCTCGGTCTCGTCGGAGGGGCCAACGCCAAGGTCCTTACCGGTCACCAGCGCTCTGACGTCACGGATAAACTGCGCCAGGCCCTGAAGGAAGACGAGCAGTGCACCCAGCGGGACCACGAACTTGTAGGGCCATATGATCGGGTTCCACAGCGATCCGCTGCGCTCGTTCTCGACCATCGAGTCCCAGAAGAATATAGTGCCGGTCCACAACAGCACGCCGACATAGAGGAAGAACAGGGGAAAATGCACGAACACGCGGGTGGCAGCCTGCCAGCGGGGCGGCAGGTAGCCGTAGACGGTGTCGACACTGATGTGGCCTCGGAGATAGTGGGTGTAGGCGCCGCCGACGATGAACAGGGTACCGGCGAACATGACGACCATCTCGGTCGACCAGGTCGTCGGCGCGTTGAACATGTAACGAGCGACGACCTCGAACACCATGACGCCGCAGATCGGCAGCAACAGAAAGGACACCACCTGCCCGGAGCGCAGGCTGAGGGTATCGACACCGGCGAGCAGCCGGTCGAGTCGTGACATCGCTTTTAAGCTAATAGCAGCGGGAAAGCAGGGCGGCACCGCACGGTAGCCGCCCTGCTGGTCCGGCTACAACAGCCCGATCTTCTTCATGAAGGCTATTTGAGACTCGTAGACCTTTCTGGCGAGGTCAGATTCGCCGCCCCACTTCGCCCAGGCATCCTTGGCCATGGTGCGGACGTCGATCATGTCCTGCTCGGCCCAAATCATGTGCTCGTCTCCTGCATCCTTGAACGCCTTCAATGCGTCGACATCGGCGACCGTCATGCTCTCCCACTGGTACCGCGACCAGTCGGCAACCGCGGTGTCGAAGACCGCTTTCAAGTCGTCGGGCAATGCGTCCCAGGCCTCCTGATCGACGAACACGTCGTCGACGCCGACCGGGCTGTGGAAGGAGGGATAGAGGAACGCGTCGGTCACCTCGTGGAAACCGACAGAGTAGTTGTCGGCAAGGCCGGTCCATTCACCGACGTCGATGGTGCCCTTGTCCAGGGCCGAATAGACCTCGGACCCGGAGATGAACACCGGTGAACCACCCATGGCGGCGAATACGTCGGCCGGGATGCCCTCGATGGTGCGCACCTTGGGCCCCGCGTCGCGGAACTCGGCAAGCGAACGAAGCGGTTCCTTGAAGTGGAGAGACTCGCCGGGGCGAAGCGTGACGTTGACGAAGTGGACGCCCTGTGTCGCGTAGACCTCCCGCGCGATCTCCATACCGCCGCCCTGCCTCAGCCAAGCGTCGTACTGCCAGCCCTGGTCGAAGCCGGCCGAGGCGTTACGGATGAAGACGAAGGCCGCGTTCTTGCCGGTCCAGTAGGCCGGCGACAGCTGGGCCGCCTCGAACGTTCCCGCGGCAACCGCGTCAAGCCCTTCTTTACTCTTGACGATGGAGTCGTTGGCAAACGGCTTGATGACCAGGCGCCCTCCGCTCATCTTCTCCACCTTGGGCACGAAGTAGTCCCGGAAAATCTCGAACCCGGGGGTACCGGCCGGATGCAGGGACTGCATCTTCCATTCGATGGTTTCAGCTGCTGCGGGGCCCGACGCCATCATCGACAGGCCCAGCGCGACGGTCGAAAACAGAATTGTCGGCATTTTCATCGCTTTTCCTCCTTTGATGTGATTATTGATTAGCCACAACTACGCCTACACTATGTCGCGTTCCTGCTGCAATATCAACCTCTGGCCTGAAATGCCTTGTACCAATATTTTTTGATCAAGACTGCCCTTAGTCTTTTTAGGATTGCTAACAGATAAGCAAACCCGGTACGAGACCGGGTTTCTACTCATTCATTTTTAAAAGAGTTTAAGGCGTGTACCAAATCGGTGAGGTGTATGCACGTTCCTAGTGCTGCAATGGAATTTCGGGTCTCGTCTCAATGCCATAATGTGCGGCGTCTATGGCCTGCCGGGAAGGGGTTGGAATCTCCAACACACGTGCGTAGTAGACAGCGGGTAGCGCAGGATCGAAACTGGAGTCAGTCCAAGTCGCCCGTAACTCAGCATCTCCGATATTGTTGAGATAGGTGGCATTGGCCTCATCGACCATGCTGCCGATTGGCCATCGCACTTACCATTATTGAGGCCTCGATCGGCCTACGTCATAAACCTTCTCTTTACGATTTCCGTCGGCATCAACCCGACCCTTGATGATCTGGATTCGATCTTACTTGGCCTTTGAGTATTACCGTTTGTCATAAAAGACCGATATTGAAGTAGGTCAGTATGGTGCGGTAAACCACTGTGAAGTAAGGCTATAGGGGAAAGCCGCCAATTGCCGTGACTACCTTCTGTCAGATTTAACCTCTTGTCAGAAGTTACCGTTGATCGGAATTTGCATTCAGTCGACTCTTTTAGACTGAACATCGAAACTAGAAAGAATGCTTGATCGATCAGACCATACTTAGGAGTAGGTGTCTTGAAATGATTAAGCGTGCAATACCCTTCATCTTATTAACAGTATCTAGCGCGAGTGGCGCACATTTCTTTGATGGCAAAGACCAAAGAATTGACTTTACCGATGAAGGTTATCCCTATAGAGCCATTGGAAAACTCGTCCACAAAATTTCCAACGGGAATTTGTTTGCTTGCACGGCTTTTCTTACTGGCCCGAGTGAAATCACCACAGCTCGCCATTGTCTTGTTGACAAAGCTACTGGCAGATATGTGAAAGAAGTCTTCTTTGTGCTTCCTGATTCAAGCTTTACAGGTAGGCGCAATGGAAAATATTACAAATTTAGAGCTCAAGTCCCTCAGAATGGGAAAAGATGGAAATTTGAGGAGGAGGGCGCAGTTTCGCTAAACCTCGACCTGGATTCAAGTAATGGAACTAACCTAGGCGACTTAATGGGATACTTTGGAGTATCTGGATTACACGTCAGAAGGGATGGATACGTGGGTACCTTACCCAACTCTTACTCCTCCAGGCTAAAAAAGAATTTCTGTAGGCAGGGGACGTCTGCATCCCGACCGCTGGAATGGTTCAATCAAATAAACACGACGCAACCCAATAAAGGAGAGGAATGGACGGCGACTCCAGAACAACAAAAAACAATAGTCAGGATGTGCTCAGCGGGTTTTCCCAGCGACGTTTCAATATCCCAACGCAAGTTAATGGTTGAAAATAAATGTGGTTTAGGTGGTGCACTTTTTGATGGGGTGCGAACCACTTGCTGGACTTGTGGTGGCTCATCTGGTGGCCCATTGTTCTATTACGAAGATGGGCAGTATTACGCTATTGCAGTTCACTCATTGAGTTACCCAACAGTACGAAACGCCAACGGTATTGAAAAGAGCTCAGATGGTAAATTCCTTATAGGCGAGCCTTTTGGCTCTGACTTTTTTAATTTCGCCGCTCTAATTATTCCCGACGTTTACAGGCGGGTTCACAAGCTTAGCCAGAAAGGCTTCTATTCCATAAGTAATGGAGCGCTGCGTCGTGCTAGAACCAGACACTCGACTTTGGGTGTCGCAGCAAGTCACCGTCCAAAGAATAAGTGAACTATGAAAACTTTAGTCAAGTTACGAACATTCAAGCTGACTAGAAATGTTGACCTGGGACACAAGTTACGCCTGCTCCCTTTTATTTTGGCTGTTTTACAGTTACTCACGTGGCGGCATCAGCAAAAAGTAACGTTAAAAGGCTGGTGCGATCGAGTCTTTGTGCCGGGCGTTTTACCAAAGTTCGCGCCACTCACTTTAAAGGCCACTTTTTCGTAGCGTTGTGACTAGGCAGAGATTATGTTCGTAAACGGGGTCACCGTGGTTTTATGCGGCGATGAGCAGAGTTTCCAAGGTGCTACCATCGCTTGGCCAACAAAGATTGAGAAAAATCACGTAATGGTATCCTTACCTTCAAAAGCGCTCGTTACAAAGACCATTCTCGCCAAAAAGGTTTTCTCTATCAGCGTCCTTAGTGACGGTCAGTCTGATATTGCGAAGCAGTTTGATGGTAGCAAGCAAACTCAGTCTCTCCCCCAGAATATTGGGAGCTTGGATTTTGAACTGTGGGAGGTTCCGGTGGTGAAGAATTGCCGAGCACATCTGCTGTGCAATACAATCCAAGACATCTCAGTAAAAGAGCAAACCGTCGTTATCGCTTCAGTAACTGAGGTCGGCTTTTGCTGAGAGCAGAGCTCCGCTCGATGTGGCCACTATGCGTACTTTGGTTAATAGCGGCACCAGCCAGCAGTGGTATAGATAATCTGGATAGCAGCCAAATGAGGCAACTTCCGCTTTCAGGTTAAGAGCAGCCTGTCTTTTCCTCAAATCCTTGTTTATTGTCGAGCGGTAGTCCGCGGAAATGTTCCGATATACCTATCAGTGTTTCTAAAAGGCTACGTGGGCCAGGTTCTTTGCGGCCTGAGGTAATTAATCTGTAGTGGACTGCCTGGCTATCTTGTGCGTTAGTCCACAATGAGGACAATTTATACAATCTGAGTTGAGGCCAATAATATGATTAAGCTGTTAGATAATTTGTATCTGTTCAGGGGGCTTCCGGATAGCGATCTATCACGGATTGCAGAAATCGCAGAACTGAAATCGTACGCCCGAGGTGAGCAGGTTTTTCGACAAGGCGACAGTGCTGATTCGTTTTTTGTGATTCAGTATGGCACTGTAAACATAGAGCTCGACGACGAGGATGGCAAGGGCGAGCGTATCGAAGTAGCCACACTTGGTACGGGCAGTCATTTCGGAGAAATGTCTTTTCTAGATAACGAACCCAGATCTGCTAACGCTTCTGTTGCGACAGACTCAGACATTATCAAGATAAGTTATGCCTCGATGAGGGAGCTGCTTGAATCCGATTCGAAAATCTCAATTCACGTGTACAGGGAGTTAGCTAAATTTCTTTGTAGTCGATTGCGACTGACTACACTCGACCTAAGCTATGAACGTAGTAAGAACCTTGGATATTTGTAAACCTTTTGGGTTTTACAGCTTAATGCGGATACAGTAGAAGTAGGATCTTAAGAGATCTTCTCGATGCTACCGTCAAGGTCCATGAGCAGGAGCTCCACCTTCAAATTAGGATGTTTTTGGTGAATTTGTTGACTCAAATCCTTAAGGCTCTCGGCGTGAATCGCTGTTTCTCTCTCACGGTCCTCAACAAAGTCCTCGCCTAGAATGAGTTTGTATGCACCACAGTCTCGGTGGTCCATCACTATAACCTCGTTAATTTGGGACAGCTTAACGGCCAAATCCACGTGTTCCCAGAATGTTTCACTCCAGGCTGGCTGTTGGTCCGTAATCACCCCGAGAGAAGCGCCAGCAAGGATTATATGGTAATACTTATTCCGCAGCCCTCTACCCGTCATATAACGCTGTATTTGATCAATAAGACGGTAGTCCATACAACTGAGAAGTAGTATTACTTTGTCTGGAGTATCTGAATCGTTTTTCACACCTTCCCTCCATACACAATGTCTATCTTGTATGCTGAGTACTCATACTCACATATGCACAACGGAATTCGGATGCACATCGCCGAAGTAAGCAGTGGACCAGTCGATATCTCTGTCATGGTTGGCTGGCACTACAACTAAGGCACTTGCGAGGCAACCATAGGTACTGCCTTCGCGCTACCGAAGGGACGAATGGCCGCCTCATCTATTATCAAGCCTGCTGTTGTCGCGTACTGCTGAGCGACGGTCAAATCCCCCACAAACACCAAGTCTGCGCCTTTGTCATTTAAACGCTGTACAAACGATTGACTTGGAAAACCATCGTTGTCTCGGCCACCTGGCATGGGCGTGTGGATCCAACTTCCAGATACTACGGTGCAATCAGAGACAACCGGCACGTAGCTCACTAATCGATAGCCATGGGCGTATCGATCGGCGATGGGTAGACCTTGTGTAGCAACGTAGCAAGGCGCCTTTTCGCTAAAAGCCGCGAGTGTTGACGTGGCTTCTTTGATCTCTTGACGCGAGATGTGACTGGCCTTTACCAGCAATCGAACTTGGCGAGCATCATCCCATACATAGGGGATTCGGGTGCTTAAAACACCAAGCGCCACGATACCGACCATAGCTGCCAGTCGCCGATTTTTACCCTGCCAAGCCTTGATCGTTACGATGCACACTGCCAGCACTACAATCGAAAAAACAATAAACTGGGGAACGAAAGAAAACCATCGTGCATAGTCAAGACTTACTTGCGCGGAAGAGACCAGCCCACTCCCCAGCATGGCGCCAAGTACGACTGCTACTCCTCCGCCCAGCGCCAGCCAAGCACATTGTTTGAGAAGGCGCTTGGTCTTCGAAGACATGGCCCACAAAGCGACAACCAGCGCGATAGCCCCGAGTAGCACCCATCCTTTGTTGGGCCAATGCGACAACCGAGCCACATCGTGGAAAATGAACAGAAAATGACTCCGATAGCCCAGTAGAGCATCGCCGAACAGCTCGAAAAAGGGGATGTCCTGTTGCGCTTGTTGCTCAATGCCTGCAGCCTTGGCGAACAACGCCATCGGCACAAATAAAACTGCGCTGCATATTGCCGCCACGGCACCCAACGTAAATCGAGCTCGGCGTTTGGCATGCGGTTGCCACATTGCAAGACATAAAAAAGGGATGAATATGAACAGCAAATGGATGGCTGAGTAGTGAATGAGCACAAGGCCTAAGATGCTTACCACAGCCAAAGTAAAAGAACCGATTGACCGATAAGCTTGAGATACGCTCCATAAACAAAAAGGCAACAACGCCCCCGTAACAATGAGTGCATATTTACCCGCAAACGAAGGAGCCAGCAGCAGTGTTCTTTCCAGAAGAAAAACACCGACGACGAACGCGATATGAATAAGAATGAGAGGAATACGCAGGCGAAACAGCCGTTGACAGTAGCACGCCCAGATGAGAGGTATTGTGGCGATCACCAGCAGCAAGGCCCATTTAAATATCGATAAGACGTTCACGGTAGAAAGGCCCGAGAATAACAGTGATAGAAGGATCGGCAATCCAGGCGGATAGGCAGCCCAAGTGGCTTCAGACGCAAAGGGGATCTGCAAAATGGCTTGATTGGCTGCGATGCGTCGCCCAAACGCGAGAATGGCAACCGCGTCATGAGATGGAAATACGCAGCCGCCCCAATACAAAAGCCCCACCATTAAAGTCACCAAACCCCACAACATCAGCGACCAATGTTGGTGTGCAGACGTTGCCACAGACTCGGCCACAAATATTCGGTCAGCTTTCCACCTGCGTGCCATGATTACCCCCGCCCCCGCTACGGTTGCAGAGAAAAACCATGGCCCTACGATACCAGGTAATAGGCCAAATGGCGTCAAAACGATATCTAGAAGATAAACCGTGGCGACGTAAAGCAATGGCGCGAATAGAAAACGGTCATACCAGCGCATCATGGCTGGCCACAGCGTAGCCAAAATGCAAACACCCAGCCCCAGGAAAATCATGGGGGGTTGGTTTGGTTTTGCGTTTTAGATGTGGACAGATGCGTGGCTGAGTCGATGGAAATCGCACGCACTAATTCGGTAAGCTGTTCTTCTGTTTTGGCCTGACGGGCGCGCGATAGAAACATTTCTCGAGCAAGAATGGCTGTGGCGGTGTAAACGAGAATATCCACAGGGCGCCCAATGCCCAAAAAGTGCGCCAAGCTCCGCCATGCATCGGTAAACAACACCATGGTCGCAGCGACAGAAAACGTCAGAACCATCATCAGCCAGGCGCGTCGTACAGACCGTGGGAGAAACACAAAATCTACAAGCAGCAAAAAGAGCAGAAAACATAAGAAAAGGATAGGAAACATGGGTTCAATTACCCTCAGTCACTAGAATTAAATAAATATACGCGCAACAGGTCTTTAACGACCACAAGACCGTCGACATTGCTCTGTCCCTTGCGAAGGCTGTCTTGAGTGTACGTGATGTGTATGGGGGCTTCGCCATATTGCAGTTTGTGGCGCGCAACGATCTGCTTAAATTCTGTAGCGTGCGCCATGCGATTTTGTCGCAGGTGAACTGCATCGGCACACCGTCGATTAAAGCACCTAAATCCATTGTGAGCATCGGCGACCTTGACCCCTGTGATTAAACGCTCAAACCAGATCGCAGCCGTTAACAATGCTTTGCGCATTGTTGGAACTTTGCCGTGGTCCATGGTTAAAAATCGATTCCCAAAAACAATATCGAGATGATCGTCGACAAGCTTGGTTATCATGACTGGAATATCGTAGGGGTCGTGCTGTCCGTCGCCATCCATAGTCACAAACACGTCAGAATCGAGATGCAACCGTGCGTAGCTAATACCGGTTTGCAGTGCGGCACCCTGCCCCAGATTCACGCGATGTCGAAGCAAATAAAAATCGATATCGCTCGCGTTTAGCACATTGAAATGAATGGGCTTTGCTGACCCATCATCCACCACGACAACCGATATCGACCACGATGTCTTGTTGGTTGCGTACCACTCAACAAGACGCTGAAGAAAAACGTCGAAACGTGACCCTTCGTTATATGTGGGAATAACAACTGCGACTTTCACAGTTTGCTCCCCCGCTCAACATCTAGTTGTATCGAAACTCGGCGTTATTGAAGTGTAAAGGTGACCGCAGATATCCCGCAAACTGCTAGTTTCGCCACTAAAGCACCTGTATTGAAAAGCTTCTTGGATATTCACGGTATCCTTGTAAGTCACAGTCTTCGTCGTATGGGAAAAGCACTGAAGACATTTGTAGATTCGGAACACATACATCGTGCCGATTGAGTATTATCAGTATGAATCCACGCAGTGTCTGTTGCAGCAACTTTCTCTCCAACGACCGACATGTGTCAATACGTTTCGTTAACCAACGCGAGCTTGTTCGTTTTTATCATCGCAATGATGGTTCCATCGAAAACGGAGGGCTTAATTGGATGGGTTACGACGCGAGTGCTTAAATTTAACACGTTCAGGCGTCTCGGGCCGGGAAACCATCATATTCTAAGCTATTACACGAAAACCAAAGGCATATACGGCAGCGGCGGGCCACTGAGTTTCGATCACCAGATTGGTAGATTCTCCTCTGTTTGTAACCTATTTAGTTACAACGACAAGCTTGGCCAAATCACCTAGCGCAGACTGCATCTGATCAATAGTCAGATAACCTTCAATGGCCGTAGTTCCCCATATTGCACATCTCAGATCGCGCACTTCCGGTTGTTGATCTGAAGACAACTCCATAATTGTTGTCGGATATCTAGTTGGATCTCCAGCAAACTCCATGGCAGCGAGCTGCACGCCATCATAAGCTTGCCGCTGATAAGTTCTTTTAACTGTAAATGTACCCGGTTGCACGACTACAGGATCACGCATTTCTTCACTCGTACGATAGAGAAAAAACTGGCAATGTGGGTCCTGCCATGAGATTTCCGCGCGTGGCATCACTCGTCCATATTGCATAGTCACTCGAGAACCACTAACCGCATTCAACTCTTGCTCAACTTGAACCTTAGAGCCCGCCGGCAACATACGGGTGGGTGAAGCATCTATAGATGCACAGCCACTTAATGAAACTAGAACAATCAAGGTGACGATACACCTCGAAACCCGATCATTCACAAGATACTTACTCATACTCGGTGTCTCCTCTGTAAAGAGCCGCACTGCCCGGAGGTTCTGCTCTTTCTAAAACTTTGGGGGATCGGCAGTGGATAACTTTTTTATTTATAGGCTATCGCTTGTGAATTTTCTGTGAACGAAATCCGCGAACCACGGGGAGGTAGGCCTCCGATACCGGAAGACTATGTCGCGATCGACCTGTGCAGTTCGGGCCAAAATCAATCATGTATTTTTTAGGAATGTGGCTATCCTTTAATATATGAAAACGCTTGTTTTTGTCCTGTGCCTCGGCCTATTTCAGGCCACCCATGCGGATGCTCTTGATGACGCGAGAGCAGCACTTGAAAAAGGCGACTATGAGGCTGCAATTGAGTTGCTCAAACCAATAGCAGAACAGGGAAACACTGAAGCGCAACACAACATGGGATTTATGTATGACCAAGGGCTGGGTGTCCAACGCGATTACCATAAAGCAATTGAATGGTATCGCAAAGCTGCTGAGCAAGGGTACGCGGAAGCCCAATACAACCTGGGTGGTATGTACTTAAATGGTCTGGGGGTATCGCAGGATTTCAAGGAAGCGGTGAAATGGTTTCGCAAAGTAGCAGAACAAGGCTTTCCATATGCGCAAAACAATTTGGGGGTTATGTACGCCAATGGACAGGGGGTCCCAAAAAACTTTGTTCAGGCATATGCTTGGTTTGATCTTGCGGCGTCGCAGGGTGATGATGGTGGTGCTGAGAATCGTGATATGGTTGCCAAACAAATGACGCCCAACGAAATCGCGGATGCGAAAGAGTTAGCACGCGCGTATGCTGATAGATATTACCAAGAATAATAAAGGACGGCTTTTGACTGCGAAGCGGAAGCAGAATCCTTAGTCGTACCGCATCCGGATCCCAGGGATACTCAGAAGAAAACCCAACTAACGAGCGCCGCCGTTAAGCCTGATATAACCGAACTAGCGGGCCATCTAGGATTGCAGGTTGTTAGTCAAACCACTAGAAGAAGAATTCTCTAGCGTCTAGCCCATATTGTTCAGGACTCACGACCTGGGTGATCTTCCAAGGGGTGGAATCGTCCCCAATCTGCTGCCTGGCCAGATCGAGGGATTCGGGTGTCTCCAGCCTATTGCCCTCGCTGTTTACTACGATCATCACCCGCGGTTTGAGTTGCTCGATGCGATTAGGGCTGATGACTACGGCAATGTCTCCGGTGTTGAGCATAACGAAAGTTCCAACTGGAAATGGACCCACACACTGAATGAGATGTTCTACCATAGCCTGAGGAAACCACTCATCGCCCAACTTATACATTTTAGTCAGTGCATCCAACGAGGTCATAGCTGGACGGTAAGGTCGATGACTAGTCAATGCTTGGAACGTATCAGACATGGCTGCGATTGTAGTCGCTGGAGTGATCAAATCCCCATGAAGGCCTTTTGGGTAGCCGCTGCCGTCGTGCCTCTCATGGTGTGAACGCACAATTTCTATTGTGTCGGAAGAAAATTCATGTTGGCAGTCAAGCATCTTGATCCCCATCTCCACATGTTTGCGCAAGACCTGGCGTTCGGCTGATGTGAGTTTCTCTTTTTTATCCAATAAGCCTTTTGGTATATGAATTTTCCCGATGTCTTGGAGTAATGTTCCGATTCCCATGGAATTGAGATCACTTTCCGGGAGCCCGAGATGCCGACCCACAGTTAGGGACATCACACACACCGCCATTGAATGATAGTAGGTGTAATCGTCCTGTTGTTTCAGCTTCATCAGCCAATTCAGTGCATCTGGATTGCGGATGACACTTTGCACCAGCTCTTCGACTGTGCTTTTGACTGCTTCGGTGTTAGGTATGCGTCCAGCCTGCACGTCATGTACAAGGTTTTCGCATACTTTCACTGTATCGGTCACAATATCGCGTGCGATCACAAT
The DNA here is from genome assembly GCA_030066885.1 of Arenicellales bacterium. Taxonomy (GTDB): domain Bacteria; phylum Pseudomonadota; class Gammaproteobacteria; order Arenicellales; family JAANXG01; genus JAHEKE01. Next base: position 28,322 of record JASJAT010000052.1, read on the forward strand.
TTCGTCTTCAATCGGCCGCTGGATAGGATAGACGGGTGTGTGTGTCTCGCTGGCAACAAATATGAGTTTCGGTTTATCTGAGGCTTTAGATGTATCGATTCGCTTTTGCTCAACGTCATCCACATACCGTATTCTCTGTCTGCCAGGCTTGTACTCACCTTGGTATTTGCGTCGATGAGATCCGGGTCGTTTACTGGAATCCCACCACTTCTCTTGGGTAGAAGTTATTGCACTTTGGGCAGTGTTTTTCTTTGAGGTACGGTAATCCTCTGTCGTTCTGGAGATTTTTACAGCAGATGTCAAAGCGGGCGCTAGCTTGTTACGTTCTGAGTATTTGTTTAACGAAACATAACGTACATTTCGTAGTGCACCGGGTGCCTCGATGAATTCAGTGACGACGCGCGGTTTATTGACAGCCAAGTCATCCGTACTAACGGTTTCCTCAGGAATATCAACATAGACATATTGGCAGTACTTTTTAATCTGGTTGAGATCTGTCTCGGACGAGACAATGAAGCCCTGTATCTCGAAAGGCGGTTCGAAGGGCACCGCACTCCATGGGCGATCGAGCTCGGAAACGTACATCCCTAGTTGGACTTTGTCGACGGCGGTTTTTTGTTTCACGTAACGATCAACCAAATAATCACGTCAGGTAGTCTTGTTAGTGTGCAACTTGCCTGAAAGTTGAATCCGGATTTCCCGAAAGCTTAAAACAAGTTTATCTGTGATTTATTCAGTATAGTTTACGTATCCGGCAAGGTAGTGCTCATAAACTCAATGACGCAATGAAGCGACCTTAAAAGTACTAGAATTTACTTGCCCACGCTCCATAGACCTGCTCCCCGTGCCGCGATAAACAAAAAGATGAAACAGTAAAGTGCTGCAATTTCACCCCCGTTGGCAATAGGGAAAAAGCTCTTAGTGCCATGAGCCATCCAATAAGCCACCGCCATCGTGCCACTACAGATAAAGGCTGCTGACCGCGTAAATAGACCAATCATAATGAGCGTACCACCAACCAACTCAATTGCACCCGCAGCGCCCGCTATGGGATTAAGAGAGCCAAACGGGTACTCGACTGGGAAATTGAAAAATTTCTGGGTGCCATGCCATATAAACAAAAACCCACTGACTATTCTTAACAATGCATAAGTATGGTCTTTGTAATTGTCTAACCATTTCATTAGATCTTGCTCCTGTTTTTGAGAAATATGACAAGTTTACACGCCTTGATCGCGGTTTCTTGGCGCGGATTTCCTGTGGGCTCTCGAGTTTATGTCACTCCAGGACCGAAGTTTTTTACTTCTCTTCTTTAGTCAGAATTAAACTTCGCTCCGACCTCAATGGCTGATGGGTGGAGGTTAATTGTTGCCACCAAGTGTGGCGAACACCACATATTTATCAGCATCGGTTTGCGAAAATATCAAACATCATGAGAGACAGTTAGGTGACCGCCATGCAAACCGCTCACGATACATACGATCTAACAGAACACAGAGCCACTGGTAAAGACGTTAAAAGTGGTTGGATATTAGTTGCCTTAATAAATCTTGGCCTAGTGGTCCTAACGCTTTAAGGCAATACAATTTAGATTCACAAACTGACCCAACCGCAGCGGGTTGGATGAGTGCAACCATCTTCAAAAAGGTCCTCGTCCAGGCTTTCCATCGAATATGTTCTCCTAGGTTGAATCCCAACGATGGATCGTCGTGGTAAATCTATAAGTTTTTTTCCGGTGAATAGTTGTATATTGTGACGTGCGCCGTTTACTTCATCGATTGCAGACCAGAAGGTTGAACTCAGTATGAGAGGATTCACACATGCATAAAAGTCGGCTTGGCACGCTTATCATAGATTGCCTCACAGACGACCTTCAAAGAGAGGTGGCATTTTGGAGTGCTGCCTTAGGCTGTACTGAACAACCCTACGACGAGCCGGAAAGTCAGAACTACATAAAGCTTCAAACCGACTCGACTCAGCCCACGATCGAAGTTCAGAAGGTAGATCATCCAAGCAGGGTTCATCTAGACATCGAGACAGATAACATCCAAGCAGAGGTTGAGCGTCTTGAAAAACTAGGAGCTAAGAAGGTGGCAAAGGTACGGGATTGGTGGGTAATGGAGGCGCCGAGCGGTCACCGGTTCTGTGTCGTAAGACCTCAGCGTCCCGATTTTGAGGAAGGGGCAAACGTGTGGGATGACGATTAATATGTCATCTGCCATAAAAGCATGATCAGGCGTTTTGTTGTGCGCTGAACAACAGGGTCAGGTTTTGGGTAACTCGTTGGCCGGATCGTACAACCCTTTGCAGCCTACGGCTTCAACCTTCATCGGAAACGATTCCTCGAAATATTCCATCCTCAATTCCCTGCCTTCATTAGCGTAATCTCGCGGCAGGTACGCCAAGGCGATATTCTTGCCGACAGAGGGACCGTAGGCGATGCTGGTGATATAGGAACGTCTGCCCAACTCATCCACCAATACCTCATTGGATTCGGGATCAAGCACCGGCCACTGACCAACCGGGTAACGGGCGATGCCCTTTGCGTCCACGTTATCCGTCATCGTCATCGTGCACAGGTACGCTGGCTGATGTTCGCGCTCCCGCTGTGCGACATAGGCAGCCTTGCCATGAAAGTCCGCCTGCTTGACCTTGGGCCTCGCAAGACCTGCCTCGTACAGGTTGTACTCGGTTAAAAGATCTGCGTTTTGCAGTCGAAGGCTTTTCTCCAGGCGCCGGCTGTTGGCATAGGTCTCCACGCCGACCGGCGTCGGACCCTGCTCATATACTATGTCCCACAGCGACAGGCCATAGCTGAACGGAACGTGCAGTTCCCAGCCCTGTTCACCCACATAGGATATACGGAATGCCAGCACTGGAATGCCCCGCAGGGTAATATTCCGAGTGGTGGCAAAGGGAAAATTATCGGCTTCCAGTTGTTCCGGTTTATCGGCCACAGCCTGCAACACCTTACGCGCATTGGGTCCCCACACACCCAAGCAAGCAAGATGATCGCTGCGGTCTTCGATGTATACGTTCCATCCACGGTCTTCCGCCATCCGTTTCATCCAGACATAGTCCCTATTGCCTGCATCGGCGCCGTCGATCACCCGGAACCTGTCCGATGCGAGTCGAATCACCGTGAGATCAGCGCGTATACCTCCCGCGTGATCTAAAAAGTGAGTGTATATTCCCTTCCCGACCGCGGTATCACCGCCCACCTTGGCAACACAAAGGTACTCCATCAATGTCTCCGCATCGGCGCCGGCAACATCGTAAACCGCGAAGTGGGACAGGTTGATCATCCCGACGTTTTCGGACAGGGCAAGATGTTCAGCGTTGGATACCCGCCAGAAGTGGCGGCTGTCCCATTCGTTTTCGCGCACCGGTACCCGGTCGCCATACTTCTCCAACAGATGTTCGTTGGAAGCGTATCCATGCGCCCGCTCCCAGCCAGCAAGTTCCATGAAATACCCGCCCAGTTCTTGCTCTCGCGACCAAAACGGGCTGCGGCGAAGATTGCGCCCTTTAGTGTAGGGTTCGCGCGTGTGCACCGCCGGGTTATAGATTTTGAATGCTGTTTCGTAGCAGCGGTCGTAGATGTAGGAAGGCGTCTTCTGGATTGGGTAATAGCGGGCGACATCGATGCCGTGGACATCCATCTCGGTCACACCGTCGGTCATCATTTCCGCCAACACTTTTCCGATACCGGGTGCGTCTTTGACCCATACCGACTCGGCGTACCACAGTCCGCGGGTATCGGGTGATTCCCCGATTGAAGGACCACCATCCGCCGTGACCTGCAACAAACCATTGAAGGAGCGCTTCTCATCCCAGCCCAGTTCACCGAGGATGGGTGTCAACTCCATCGCCCGCTCCAGGGGCTCCATGATTTGTTCGATTTCGAGGTCGCGCTGAGAGGGCGACAGACGGGCTTCCTCTTTCTCTAGAAGATTCATTGGATGTACCAAGCGCGGATCCTTCTCTTCGTAGTAACCCCATTCGATCTGACCGCCTTCTGGTGTGGTGGAGTCACCGGTGTCTCGGAGATATGCCGAGTTACCCTGGTCACGCAGTAGGGGGTAACCGATATCTTTTCCGGTGCCGTCGAACTCGGTGAAGGGGCCGAAAAAAGACAAAGGATGATCCACCGGCATGATTGGGAGGTCTTCGCCGGCCATTTCTGCTATGAGGCGTCCCCATAAACCCGCGCAGACCACCACTGTACTGGTTTCGATGTAACCTCGACTCGTTTGTATACCCTTTATCCTGCCGCTCTCTATATCGAGACCGGTAGCCGGCGTGTTGGGGAAAGTCTGCAATTTACCGGTTGCCTCGGCCTGCTCAACCAATATACTCACCACAGTCTGGGAACGAGGTACGACCAGACCGGCGTCTGGATCCCACATTGCACCCTGGATCATGTCTTCTTCCAGTAGCGGGAATTTCTCCTTTGTTTCCTTCGCGCTGATCATCCGAACATTGGTGCCGAACGCTTTTCCCGAGCCAACTTTACGCTTGAGTTCTTCCATGCGTTCATCATCGTCGCGACGCGCTACTTCAAGACCGCCGATCCGACTGTAATGCCCCAACTTGTCGTAAAACTCCACACTGTATTTGGTGGTGTAACAAGTCATGTTGTCATGGGCCGTTAGATAGCAGAAATCAGACGCGTGGGAAGTGGAACCGATGTCGGTAGGAATCGAGGACTTGTCGATGCCGACAATATCCTGCCAACCTTTTTCAATCAGGTGATGCACGACCGAGGCACCGACAATTCCACCTTGGCCGATGATGACAACATTTGCACGAGTAGGAAAGCTCGCCATGGACTACGTCTCCGTGTGTATTTTTTTCGACTGGTTTGAGATATGCATAACGGCTGGATCAAGTAGACAAATCGAGTCAGACATTGTGACCTACACGCTGCATCTCAAAGTTGTGAGTGGTTAGATTATAAGCAGGTTTATTCTGACAGATAAGCGCGTAGCCGACTTCTAGTTTCCACACAGCGGATGGATGGGAGTGGCAATGGAACCAGTTTACGGTCTAAGGCGCATTGTCTGCTGCGACCTCAATCAAATATCACTTCGAATAATTCTTACTTTTTATTCCTATAAATCGACTTATCGGAATAGTTGTCTGCGCCTAATATAGCAACCAGATCCAGTTACAAGTCACAGCAGGGATCCACCCGGCAAACTGGCACAAACGATAACTGGTTGATTTCAACCCGACTTACCAAAGTCAACTAAGGAGAATAGCTAATGTACCTGATAGCGAAGATTTGCAAGACCAAACCGGTAGTACGAAAACGGCCTACAAGGGCTGGAGGTGCGGACAATGAATAGCTTCGTGGACCTTTGGCCGACAACCGAGTCGTTTCACATGCCCTGCGTACCACTCACCGATGCGCAGACTAAAGACTACCGGGACTTGATGACCAGAGCTGAGGCACTTCAAGCGTTGGGCCGATACCAAGAGTCCAGGCGCATAAAACAGGTCGCTTCAGACATTCTTCGGACCGGTGCACCGAATTTGGATTGACACCGATGATCGATACCGGGAGTCCGGAACCCTAATCAACGTGAGCCCAGTTTCACTTGAGCTAACTACAGGAGAACACAATATGTTTGATGCAAAACGATTACTCGATCAACTCGTCGGTAGCGGTGTAGCCGGCGGTTTCGCAGGAGGACTAGCCGGTGGGGCGCTGGCCAAAACCCTGACGGGGAAGAAGGCCAGAAAATTCGCCGGTTCAGCATTACAGCTGGGTGGCCTAGCCCTGGTTGGCGGGCTCGCTTATAAAGCATGGCAGAACTACCAGCGCGGTTCAGCCCCTGCATCGCCGAGCGGTGGCGGGGTTGCCACTCTACCCTCCCGCAGTGCTTTTCTTCCCGACAGCAGTGACCGCGCCGGCACCAATGCCCTCAGCCTGCTGCTTGCACGTGCGATCATTTCGGCTGCCAAAGCGGACGGAAAGATCGATGCAGAAGAGAGCCAAGCGATTTTGCATCAGATCAACGGACTCGACCTGCCAGCGGAAGACAAGGGGTTTCTGTTTGAGGAGTACGGTCGGCCACTGGACTTACAAGGCCTGGTGTCGGCTGTTGATTCCCCGGAACATGCCGCCGAGGTATACGCGGCATCTGTGTTGACAGTCGCTCCGCCGTCTCCGCCGGAGAAAATCTATCTTGATTCCCTTGCTAAAACGCTAGGTCTGGAATCGGGCCTGGTAAATGAGATCCACAACACAGTGCAGGCCAATCGAGCGGCGGCCTAACAACCATAGAAGCCTGGCGGTATAGATTTAAGGGGCGAAAATGTTGGCATCGTCATACTACCGCCAGCATTTCTTCCCAAGGTGGCACTTCCTCAACTGCCTTTTCTTGGTTTAAGCGGCATAGAAAATAACCTCCTTCCATGATTCTGCCGCTCCTCTCTTTCCTCTTTGGAATCATCGTCCTTGTCTGGAGCGCAGATCGCTTCGTGGCGGGATCCGCCTCTACGGCAAGCCACTTCGGTATGCCGCGGCTGTTGGTCGGCATGTTGGTGATCGGTTTCGGGACGTCGGCACCGGAGATGGTCGTATCCGCCCTCGCCGCGTCCTCGGGCAATACCGAGATCGGTTTGGGCAATGCTTATGGATCCAACATTGCCAATATCGCGCTCATTCTCGGTTTGACTGCCCTGATTCATCCGATCGCCGTGCACTCCGGAGTGCTGCGCAAGGAGCTGCCCATTTTAGCTGTTGTGACGGCGCTCGCTGCATACCAGGTGTGGGACGGCCGACTTACCCGTCTCGAGGCGATCTTACTACTCGTGGCATTTGCGGGCCTTCTGGCGTGGTCCATACACAAGGGCCTGCGGCATCGCGCCGATGCCCCACCAGGCCACACGGAACGGGAGCTTGGCGCGGGGGGAATGCCCATCGCGCGTGCGTTGTTCTGGCTTGCCTTAGGTCTGATACTGCTCGTTGCCAGTTCTCGCGTACTGGTTTGGAGCGCTGTGGAGATTGCAAAGTTACTCGAGGTAAGCGACCTGGTCATCGGTTTGACGATCGTGGCCCTCGGGACATCGCTGCCGGAGCTGGCGTCTACAGTTGTCGCGGTTCGCAGAGGCGAGCATGATATTGCCGTAGGTAATGTCCTCGGCTCAAACCTGTTCAACACATTGCTCGTCGTTGGAATCGCAGTGGCAATTGAGCCGACCGTAGTCCCACCGGAGATCTTCTCCCGCGATATGGTTGTGATGGGTGCTCTTACCCTGGCGCTGTTTGTCGTGTGTTTCGGATTTCAAGGTCCGGGCCGGGTGCAGCGGTTCGAGGGTGCGGCTCTGCTGTCGGTTTTCTTAGTTTATAACACCTACTTGGTGAGTGGCGCTGTCAGTTGAAGCCCTGCGCCTCGGATGTAGCGCAGGATCCATTCGAAGATGTCGCCTGGAGGTACTCGGCCGACCCAGGTGACACCCCGCGTCGGTGAATAAAACCAAATCACCGCTGCAATGGCGATGCCCGCAATGACAATGGCGGTGTTCATTGCTGACGGCGGACCACCGTTGACGACAAGCGGGAAAGCCAACACCAATACCAGCAATCCCAACCAGGGCAGTGCCAAGCCAGCTCCGTGACTCGACGGGTCAGTGGTATAAGGCCGAACTAGATTCAGGAAGCGGGCCATCAACAAGGTGGCACCGAACGTTGAAACAAACAACAACCCGACAAACATTTGAATCCAACCGCTGTATCCCGTGTCGAGGGCGATTTTCAATATGTCCTTGGCGGCAGCACCCGATGTCAGTGGCGCACCTGCCAGGGCGAGGGCCGGAATGAACAACAAGTAAAACACCCATGACGCACCGGTGTCTTTGGCAATACCCACGCCAAGAAACAATGCACCTTTAGCCAGACCATGATGCGCGGCGTAGATGGCCAGCGCTGAAATTACCGCCGGCGCTAGACGTGGATCCATCGCTATCAGGCCTATGGCAGCGCTCATGATGCCCATCTTGCCGATGCTCGAGTAGGCCAGAACAGCCTTGGGTTCCTTCTGCATCAGTCCAACCGGAATCGCGCTCAGGGTCGTCATCGCTCCAACCGCCAAAAGCAAACCCCCAAACTCGGGCAACGCCGATTCACCGAGTGGGAGATAACGCATCCATCCAATCAGCGCTGCCTTGATCATAGTCCCGCTTAAAACGGCGCTGGCTGGCACCGGGGCTGCGGGGTGGGCGAGCGGCAACCAGAAATGAACACCGATCAGCCCTGCCTTGATGGCAAAGGCCAATCCCAGAAATGTGAGCTCTATGTTGCCCGCCCCGATAATCGCGCCCACATCGGGTGTCAGGTCGCCGGTGCGCTGATACAGCAACAGTAGCCCTATCAGCAATGCGAATTCAGCAGCCAGCGTCATCACAAGGTAAACCCGGCCTGCATGGCGAACCGATTCGGTCCCGTCGTGCACAACCAATCCATAGGCGGCGAGCCCCATTAGCGCGAATCCCAGATAGAAACTCGACAGGTCCTGACCGATGATCAAACCGAAATTTCCACCCATGGCCAGCATAAAAACGACTCGAAAACGGCCGGCACGCGAATCGTCGGACATTTGCAGCGTGGCTTGGGCCCCTGCGACAAGCCACAGAACGGCAGTGAACAAAAGAAAAATGCGGGACGTGTCATCCAGCCCCAGCTGAACACCGAGCAACAACCAGGGGATCTCGACCGATTCATTTGATGGGACCAGGGCAGCGGCTGCCAGCGCCGGCAGGGTGGCCAGTGCCGGCAGCAAACGACCCTTTCGACTGTATGCGAGTAGTGCCAGCACCAGAGGCGACAGCCAGGTGAACACGAGTAGGGCAGCATTCATCGCAGGTACTCCCGCTCCGCGATCAGCTCAGCCCACTCAAGAGGACTGTACGGGGCAGCCGCGAACAGCCCTGCCGCGAGTGCCAGCACCGCCGTGGCTACAGGGGGCCAGAACAGGGCACCGGTCGTCTCAAACCAGCCCGTCCTTGGGTGCTCGTTTGGCCAGTCAACCGGCGCCTCAAGGAACCAAGCACGGTATAAAACCGGGAGGAAGTAAGCCGCGTTGAGTAAACTGCTGATGATCAGAACCGGTAGCACCCAGGCAGCCGCGCCGGCCTCCAAGGCACCCAAACCAAGATACCACTTGGTGACGTAGCCGGCTACCGGGGGTATGCCGATCATCCCCAACGCTCCCACGGTAAACGCAAGTGTTGTGCCCGGCATACGACGGCCGATTCCATTCATTTCACTGACTTTATGCACACCCAACGTCTCGGCGTAGTTGCCGGCGGCGAAAAACAATGTGATCTTCATCACCCCCTGGTGCACAAGGTGTACTACACCACCGATGGTCGCTATCGGCCCGAGTGTCGCCGTACCGAGGGCGATGTAGGAGACCTGACTGACAGTGGAATAAGCCAAGCGTTTTTTAAGGTTGTCCTGAGACAGAGCCTTTATGGAACCGTAAATGATTGTGACAGCCGCCATGACACCGAGGGGGAGCAACAAATTAAGGTCCGCCGCGAATTCAACACCATACACGTCGTACACCACTCGAACGATACCGAATGCGCCGGCTTTGACTACGGCGACCGCATGAAGCAGGGCGCTGACCGGTGCCGGAGCTACCATCGCCTGCGGTAACCAGCCGTGTAGCGGAACAAGTGCAGCTTTGACACCCAGTCCAAGCACCAGCAGCACAAAGATCCATTTGAGCTGGCTGTATGTCTGCTCGGGTAGACGCGACAACACACCTCCCTCCACAAAAGTGACCGGACCGGCGACGGCGTGCAACCACACAGCGCCCAATAGCAATGCGAGACCACCGCCCAGGGTATAAACCAGATAGATTCGCGCCCCGCGAATCGCCTCGGTGTTACCCCTATGCGCCACCAGCGGATAGGTGGCCAGCGTCAGCAGCTCGTAAAAGATCACGAATGTGAACAGATTAGCAGCCAATGCAAGTCCAACAGTCGCCGATACGCATAGGCTAAAAAATCCGAAGAAGCGACTCCGTTTTGGCGAGTGCTCCAGATAACCGATCGCGTAGAGAGTGGTGACGAACCACAGTATCGTGGACAGGGTAACGAACAGAACCGACAGTGCGTCGGCGTGCAGTGCCAGTTCAAGTCCAGGCGCCAGGGTCCAGCGGGTGGCATAGACCTTTTCGTGGAACACACCCCAGATCATGATACCGACGAGCACCAGCTTGGCGAAGGCACCACCAAGGTTCAGCAGTGTGCGGGTAAATTGGCTACCCTCGCGTAGAAAAAAAATGACCAGGCCCGGAAGCAGCGAGGAGGCGACGATCAGGCCGGGCAGCGTAGACGATAGGTTCATATGTCATTCCCGAGCAGCGGCCACAGCCAACCACTGCCGACGCCGAGAAGCACCGCTGCGATGGCACTCAGCAGTAGCGCGGGCCACTCCTCTCTCGCGATGGCGACCGGGGCATCGGGCTGGGAACTTCCAGCGAAAGCCCGCTCCAGTACTCGAAAAACGTAGGCGGCGGCTAACATCGACCCCGTGGCCACGACAATCACCCACAGCCACTGACCAAGCCCGAGGGCGCTGGACAGGAGCTGCCACTTGCCCAAAAAGGCGCCGCTGGGGGGCAGGCCGATCAGCGCGACCCCGGCCAGTGCAATCGTGAAAGTGGTTACAGGCATTCGCTGTGCCATTCCGCCCAGGTTAGAAATCTGGTCATTCCCCGAGCGCTTTTGCACCATCCCGGCAGCAAGAAACAAACCGGCCTTGGCAAACCCATGGGTCAGGGCCATCAGCACGATGCCCCCGAACAGAACGTCACGCGTCGGCCCCGGTGCAAGCTGGAACAGTAACGCCAGACCGAGAAAAAGATAGCCCAATTGGGCGACGGTGGAGTAAGCGGCCAACAGCTTAAGCCGTTCCGCCTTGAAGGCCTGCCACGAACCCCAAAGCACCGCAGCCGCGCCAGGGATCCCGAGCAGCAGACCAGTAGAAGGTGTCAGCAGAGCCGGGAACAGGTCTATCCACAGCCGCATAACCAGGTAGAAACCGGCCTTCACCACCAATGCAGACAACACAGCACTGACCGGAGCCGGTGCATTGGCATGCGCCGGCGGCAACCAGAAGTGCAACGGAAACAAGGCTGTCTTCAACAAGAGGCCACCGGTCATCAGGCACAGCGCCAGCCACGCAATCGGTTCCGATTCGATCTGGGTCGCGATGGCCGGGAGGTCAAGGGTGCCATAGCCGAGGTAGAGGAGCGCCACCCCGGCGAGGTAGACCATGGACCCCAGCAACCCAACCAACAGGTAGCGCAGCGCCGCGTCGATCGCGGCACGTTGGCCGCTCAGTGCAGCGAGAGAAACCGCGGTCAGTCCAAGGAGCTCTAGGGTCACATATACATTGAACAAGTCGCTGGAGAGCACCAGGGCATTCAGAGCAGCCAGCAGCAACAGCCACATCGGCCAGAAATGTGCCTTCTCCCGGGGTTGTCCGAAATACCCGGTTGCGTAGACGCTGCTGGCCAAAACCACCAACCCGACGAGCACTAAAAAGACAGCGGAAAGGATATCGACGCGGAGGGCAATACCCAGCCCTGGCGTCCAGCCACCCATCTCGTGTTGGAGCGCACCGACGACGAGAACTTGGACCAGCGTCAAAACCGCCGCGACGCTGACAGCGAAGGCTGTCAACATGCCAACGACCTCGCAACGTCGAGGCCACGCGACAGCGATCAGCGCCCCGCAGAGCGGCAGGGCCACAGAAAGGACCAGCACGTCAACTTCCATCTTTGTCCCTGCGGCGGCGTTCAAGGGCAAGTCCGAGCGCAGTAGCACTTACCGCCACGACAATCCCGGTCAGAACCAATGCATGCAGTACAGGGTCGGCGGCGGTGTCCGGACCGGTATACGCGGTCGCTATCATCAGCAGGAAGATACCGACCCCCATGATGTTAATGGCAAGAAGTTTGCGTATGACCTCGGGCTCCAGCAGCGTTGCGCGAAATCCCATTGCCGCCAGAGCGACCCCCGTTAATCCATACAGTACGCCGGTGTCGATCATGGTTTGGATCCCGCTGGAGTAATGCGCCTCCGTTCCGGCTCACTTCCGAGATAGCAAAGAATCAACGTTACGGCGATTGCCAAGGTGGCGAACAGCTCGATCAACAGAATCAATTCGCCGGCCCATCGCTGCGGATAAGCGAGAAAACCCCGGCCTCCCAGGAACGTCCATAGACCCATCGTCATGAAAATGCCGATGCCGCTCACCATAAGTACTCGCAAGACCGCTCCGACGGGTAAACCAGCGTGCGCTCTTCCGGCAAGATGCTGAACCACCCCGGCGGCCGCCAGCAAAGCTCCAGCCTGGAAAGCCCCACCCGGTGCGTGGGCGCCCACCCATAACTGGTAGCCGGCCGTCAGGATCAGCAATGGCACCAGCCAACCCCTCAGGCTGGTGGCGATTGGATCTACGGTACAATGTGTGGCGCGACCCCCACCGAGTGACAGAATACCTAGCAGCGCCGCAAGCAACACAGCCAGTTCAAGCAAGGTGTCGTAGGCTCGGAAGTTGAGGAGCACTGCGGTCACCGGGTTGCTGACACCACTAAGCTCGAGTGCGCTTCCGACCTGACCGGCCAGCCGTCCGCTTTGAGTGTCGTTCATGCCGTAAAGTACAGCCCAGCCGATACCCAATGCCACTAAGGATACGGACACCGTGATTGCAACATTACCCCAGCGCCCTCCCCATCGCATTCCGTTGTTGGAGACAAGCCTGCTCTCCTCCGATGGTCTGTTACGTAGTGCGGTGAGCAGCAGGGCGCCGGTGAGCCCGGCACCGATTGCGGCTTCGGCCAGTGCAACGTCGGGCGCTCTCAGTCTAGCCCAGACCAGAGCCGTGACCAGACCGAAAGCGATAAAGAGGATTATTGACTGGCGTAGGCTGCGGGCACGGAGTGCTGCGCCTGCCAATAGCACAAGGGCAATAACCAATAGGATGTCGAGGAACGACCACGAGAGGGTATTCATGTCAGGGATCCTGTTAAGAGCGCCCGGAATACTGGGCAATCAACTGGCTAGCAGCGGCGCTGGCGGTCAGCACCAGGATCCAGATCAAGAGCAGTTTAAGCGCTGTTAAAAGGTCATCCGATCGAAGCATAAGGCCTAGGATTAGCAACCCATGGCCGAGGTTATCCGATTTGGTCAAGGCATGCAGACGGCAGTATAAATCGGGCAGGCGTAACAATCCGATGGTGCCGGAAACGAAAAAGGCAACGCCCGCCAGGATTAGAAAAGTAGAGATCCAATCAAGCACGTTCGCTGCCTCCGCTCCGCCGGGTAAACGCAACCACAGCGATTACCGCTAGCAGAGCAAGCACCAGGGCAACGTCGACAAGCGCGGGCATATCGAGTATTTGCGCGAGCAACAGGATCAACCCGACGCCATTGGTCCCGAGCAACTGAGCGGTCAACATCCGCTCAACAGAGCTGGTGGATCGGACCATGGGCACCAATCCGACGACCAACGTCGCCGCCATGACCACGCAGGCGAGCATGAGCACGTCAGGCATGCTGCGGATCCCCTTCCAGCACGAAAACAGCCGCTATAGCTTCCTCGAGTCTCTGAAGTTCCAGTTCAGACTGCGCGTCTGTGTCCAGCACGTGTACCGTCAGAACGTCGTCCTGAAACTCCGCTGTTAGCGTACCCGGTAACAGGCTTACGCAGTTTGCAAACAAGATCCTGGGACCTCCGGCGGGTAAACGGCAGGTATACGTCAGGAAGCCGGGTTGTATTTTAAGTACTGGTGTAAGGGTGCGGCGCGCCACGTCTAGCCCGCCGCGCAACGACTCAAACAGGAAAAAACTGACAAAGCCAAGCGCACCTAACAAGGAAACCTTGCGGTTTTCTCTCGGGCCGAGTTCTGTACTCGCCCAGGCCGCCACGACCACGGCCGGCACCCCAATAAGCCATGAGCTGGTGTCGCCGTCGGAGATGACCACCCAAAGTCCGGCCAATACGAAGCATCGCAGGGCCCAAGACGGCCACAGTTTCAAAGTGGATTTCATTCTTCTAATACGATTGTCAAAGCAGATCAAAGCGGTCGAGGGTCATCACTTTGGTCCATGCATCAACGAAGTCACGTACGAACTTCTCTTTTGCATCATCAGCTGCATAGACTTCCACTACAGCGCGCAGTTCGGAGTTCGATCCGAAAACAAGGTCGACGGAGGTGGCTGTCCATTTGAGCTCTCCCGTACCGCGATCACGAGCTTCGTAAATGCCTTCGGTTGTAGATGACTTTGACCACCGCGCGGACATGTCGAGCAGGTTTACGAAGAAATCATTGCTCAAGGTCCCAGGCCGATCGGTGAGCAAACCATAAGCAGATTGTCCGGTATTCGCATTCAGGGCCCGCATACCGCCGACCAGCACAGTCATTTCAGGAACGTTCAGTGTTAAAAGGCTTGCGCGATCGACCAGCATTTCTGCCGGCGATCTGCGGTTGTCGTTACCGAAGTAGTTGCGAAACCCGTCTGCGGTCGGTTCGAGCACAGCGAAAGAATCCACATCGGTCTGCTCTTGCGATGCGTCCGTGCGCCCCGGCGTGAAGGGAACCTGAACATTGTGACCGCCCTGCTTGGCAGCCTGTTCAATGGCTGCAGCGCCGGCCAGAACGATCAGATCGGCGAGCGATACCTTTTTACTGCCTGATTGCACACGGTTAAAGCGCTTTTGGATGTCCTCCAGGCGCTTCAACACTTCTGTCAGTTCAGCGGGATCGTTAACCCCCCAATCCTTTTGCGGTGCGAGGCGAATGCGTGCCCCGTTTGCCCCGCCGCGCATGTCGGTGCCGCGAAAGGAGGAGGCTGACGCCCAGGCGGTTCTGACAAGTTCGGGTATAGTCAATCCCGATGCAAGGACCTCAGACTTCAGCTCTGCGATATCCTGTTCGTCAATCAAGTCATGATCGACTGCGGGAACGGGATCTTGCCAAAGCAGTTCCTCGTCAGGCACCCCAGTGCCGACATATCGCGCGCGTGGTCCCATATCGCGGTGAGTCAGCTTGAACCAGGCCTTAGCGAAAGCGAGCTCGAATTCCTCTGGATTCTCCTGGAAGCGCTCTGCAATCTCCCGATAGCTCGGATCGAACTTCAGCGAGAGGTCCGTGGTAAACATGATAGGCGCGTGTCTTTTAGACGGATCGTGCGCGTCCGGGACAAGATTTGATGCCTGCCCATTAGCAGGCACCCACTGGATCGCACCTGCGGGACTCTTCGTCTGCACCCACTCATAGGCGAACAGGTTGTCCAGATATTGCGTGGTCCAGGCAATCGGGTTGACGGACCATGCACCTTCTAGCCCGCTGGTGATAGTGTCGCTAGCCTTGCCGCTGCTGCACTTGTTTCCCCAGCCGAGACCTTGTTGCTCGATGCCTGCGGCTGCCGGTTCGGGACCTACGCATTCGGACGGATCAGCGGCGCCATGGGCTTTACCGAACGTGTGCCCGCCAGCGATGAGTGCAACGGTCTCTTCATCGTTCATCGCCATGCGACCGAACGTCTCGCGAATATCCTTGGCGGCGGCGAGCGGATCTGGATTGCCGTTCGGCCCTTCCGGATTCACATAGATCAGGCCCATCTGAACAGCGGCAAGGGGCTGTTCCAGTTCTCTGTCTCCACTGTAGCGCTTGTCCGCGAGAAACTCGGTTTCAGGCCCCCAGTAGACCAAGTCGGCCTCCCAATCGTCCTCACGCCCGCCAGCGTAACCGAAGGTATTAAAGCCCATGGACTCCAGCGCGACATTCCCCGTCAGGATCATCAGGTCAGCCCATGAAATCTTTCGACCGTATTTCTTCTTGATAGGCCAGAGCAAGCGCCGTGCCTTGTCTAGATTTGCGTTGTCAGGCCAGCTGTTGAGCGGCTCGAATCGTTGTTGACCGCCACCGGCGCCACCACGGCCGTCAGCAACCCGATATGTGCCCGCACTATGCCAGGCCATCCGAATAAAGAATGGCCCATAGTGACCGTAGTCTGCTGGCCACCAATCCTGTGAGGTGATCATCAGCGTCTCGATGTCCTTCTTCAGGGCATCGAGGTCGAGACTTTTAAACTCTTCAGCGTAGTTGAACTCCTCGCCCATTGGATTGGACTCAGCAACATGCTGGCGTAGTGGCTTGAGGTTCAGCTGTTTAGGCCACCAGAATTGGTTGGACTTTGGCTCAGCCTGAGCCTGAACAGAGTTTGCTGTCGTTATCGGCGATACGGCTATCGCTACGACGGCAAGTAGAGGTATCGTTTGTTTAAGCATTCAAGTTGCTCGATTTAAAGTTGTTGACCACCATTAATATTGTTATTACTGCCGTGAACGTTCTGTGAACAACTTGGGTGTTTCAATTATGGCTACAAGGATCGTGGATCAGTCCATCCCGATCCTTTGAGGTTCTGCAGTAAGTACGTTGCGGCTGTTCAGGCTCTAGAGACGTATGACTTGGGTTGGCCGATCCCAAAACAGACTAACCAAACATTTGACGTCGATCACACGCCTTAATAAGAAAAAACCTTTAAAAATATCCTGTCGCCTTACAAGTTCTTGGTATGACTACCTTCGTTCTTATTTCTCGAAAGTTGTTTTTGCTAGTGTTGAGCGGACTGGTACATTGTTGTATTTCAAATTAGGCTCGTACAGTAGACGTTTCAATTTGGTTTGTTAGAGGATAGTTACACAAATGAATAACCTGAATCTCAAGCACCTCCGCTATTTCTGGGTTGTGGCCAGTCGGGGATCGATCACCAGCGCCAGCGAAGTCCTGCATCTGACGCCACAAACGATCAGCGGCCAGCTACGCGTGCTCGAGGAGAGTATAGGTGCCAAGGTGTTCGAGAAATCGGGGCGTAACCTTGTACTCACCGATACCGGACGCACGGTGTTTTCCTATGCAGACGAAATATTCCGGCTGACCGGTGAACTCCAGGATCTCCTCGAGGGCCGCCCGGCCAACAGAGGACTGGTGCTTGATGTTGGAATATCCAATATTGTGCCGAAACTGCTGGCCTATCGTGTTCTCGAACCGGTGATGCACATGGAGGAGAAGGTCCGGCTGATTTGCCATGAGGCACCGCTCGTTGACTTACTGGCCGATCTCTCGGTGCACAAGCTTGATCTCGTACTGGCCGACAGCCCGGTCAGCCCCGTATTCAACGTCAAAGCGTATAACCACGTGTTAGGTGAATCCGGTACCAGTTTTTTTGTAAGTGGCCGAAACGCGGCGCGTTACAGCAAAGGATTTCCGGGGTCTCTCGACGGCGCGCCTATGCTGATGCCGACCAGTGGCAGCAGCTTTCGGCGGACGCTGGACCAATGGCTCGAGCGTGAAGGCATTCAACCCCTGATCGTTGCTGAATTCGAAGACAGGGCTCTGATGAAGGCATTCGGTGAGGCCGGTGCGGGTGTGTTCACGTCACCCACAGCCGTTGAAGAGGACGTCAAGGCTAAATATAGTGTACACGTGATCGCCCGGGTTGAAGATCTACACGAGAGGTTCTATGCCATCTCCACCGAGCGCCGTATTAAACATCCAGCAGTAGCAACGATCACGACCGCCGCTAGGAAGGATTTGTTCAAATAGCCGAAAACCTATAATCGAAAATTAGCCTATTCATTTCGAATAGTATAGTGGCCACGACATATACCGGTGGACAGGGATGCTCGAAAGCCTCAGAACCGCAGCAGGTTAGATCTTGAAAAGAGTTCCAAAAGCCTTTAGTGACTTTTTAAAACACGACATGGCGGCGTTTCATCCTATCTCGTTAAACTAAAAATGAACGAAAGCTATATAAACGGCGAAACCAAGTTTACGGAGAGAAATTCGTTACTCGATTTGAAGTTTTGCCCCTGAGGTATCGGTGTAGTACTTCGAAATTTTCTTAATATCAGTATACATAAATCGACTTATCGGAATGGTGGTTCACCCCTACAATGGAGCCTATCTAAATCAAACTCGGAGTTAAAAATGAACTACTTGGAAGATCGCAGAATTGACCGTAACGATGTTAAGAGTGGCTGGATCTTATTAGCCATGGTAAAACTGGGTTTCGTGGCACTGACACTTTAAGTACCGAACCGAAATTCCGTGATATAAGCCTTGACTCACGTAGCTGACGAGTGTAGCTCGACGATATCGCCGTCGGCCACCGGATGGTCAGGGCCGACCTGTTGGCCTTCGAACTGACCACTCTCGCCCCACACCCGGGCAAATCGAAGCGTGGCGGCGATGTCCTTGTGCACGAGTTTGGCGACGTCGATGACGGTGTCACCGCGACGTACAGTGAACGGTCGTTCGGTGTCGGCAGACTTGCCAGGTATTTTACTGTAGACACGCACAATACCTAGTCCCTTGAACAGGAGCTCAATCAACTCCTCCAGTCCTTGTCCAGTTTTGACGGACGTGGCAATCGCCGGGTAGTCCACACCGAGCAATTCCTCGAGTGCGTCCAGTTCCCCGGGGTGGGGGTCGAGATCGCACTTGGAGGCCACCAGTACAGTCGGCAGCCGAATCAGGAATGGATCGTCGAGGATCTCGTCCTCCTCCGCCGGTGCCGAGGCTACGATTCCGCCCTCGAGCCATGGCCAGTGCTCTTCCAGGACGATCTGACGCTCGGCAAGCCGCTCGCGAACGGCCGCCACGTGATCCACACACTCCGGTTCGTTCAAGTCCACCACCAGCAACGCGGCGTCAGCAGGCTGTAGTGTGTTGACAATCCATGGCTCCATGAAATCACGGGAGACGGGCGGTAGGTCCACGAGCTGTAGATTGATGTCGTGGCAAGGGATCATCCCTGGTACTGGCAACTTGGTGGTATAGGGATACGGACCGACATCGGTGTGGGAACCCGTCAACTTCGTGTGCAGACTCGATTTGCCAGCATTGGGCGGGCCAAGCATGGCAATCTGTGCGGCACCCTCGGGGCGCACCGTGTAGCTTGGCCCTTTGCGCCCACCCTTCTTGGGAGCCGCCAGTTCCTCGTTGAGTTGTTTGATGCGGGTCTTGATTTCAGCCTGGAGATGCTCCGTGCCTTTGTGTTTGGGGATGGTACGCAGCATTTCTCGCAGGCAATCGAGACGTTCGCGATTACTTCGTGCCTCGCGAAATGCCTGTTCGGCTTTCTTATAGTCGGCGGTAACGTTTGTCGGCAAGGGATATCGTTCCTAACCGCACCACTAGAAATTAAACTTGATGAGCATGGATTACAAATGGTCTGCCTTCACCGTTAGATTCTCATCAAACCCCCGAGAACACAATGTTTTCGACCGCTTTAACCGAAGGTCTTGCGTAAAGGCTAGCGCCGACCGAACCGTCAAATGTGCGGAGCGTATCGAATACAGCATCACCATAGACAAAACCTCTATCGTGTATGCTGATCACTGCACGGCTTTCCGGAACAATTTCGCCGTTAACGTAGGCCTTGCGTTCGATGGTGGCCATGCGTACCTCAAGAGTCTCGGTTTGAATAACTTAACTCAGGTATTTTCAATCTAATAAAACACGAACGACATCACGGAGTATTGAACCTATAATAACTGTGGGAAGCCTTCACACCATGGCCCACACTCTAATGAAACCAAACGCATGAGCCAGATCGATTATCAACAACTTCGACACATCATGTTGGAGATTATAAAAGCATATGCCGAGGCATCGTGCGATGTAACCGGACGCGACAGTGTCGATGCCGAAGTTATGCGGATTATGGGCGAAGTCCCCCGCCACGAGTTTGTCCTGGAGGAATTTAAGAACTTCGGATATGCAGACGATCCATTGCCAATCGGATACGAGAAAACCACCTCCCAACCTTTCATCGTCGCTTTAATGCTCGACCTGCTAAACGTGAAGGCCGACGACACTGTACTGGAAATAGGTACGGGTTTAGGTTACCAGGCAGGGATCTTGAGCCAGCTTGCCTCACATGTGTACTCGATGGAAATTATTGAAGAGCTAGCAAGCGACGCAATTGAACGTCTAGACCGGTTCGGCTATGCAAATGTCGACGTTCGAATAGGAAACGGTTTCTATGGGTGGTCTGAACACGCGCCGTTCGACAAGATCGTGGTTGCGGCGGCACCAGAACAAATACCACCACCACTGATCGAACAACTCAAACCCGGGGGCCGCATGGTGATGCCTTTAGGTCCTGCCGGTGAGAAACAACAGCTCGTGCTGATCAACAAGGATTTATACGGCGAAGTGAGTGTAGAAAACAAGCTTCCTGTAGAGTTCGCACCAATGGTGATAGCACACTAACGGGGATTAACTCGCCTGCTGCGTTGGTCGGATCAGGATGTCGTGGATCTGCATATGTGCGGGTGCTTCGAGCAGGTAACAGACCGCGTCCGCAATATCCTCGGGGTTAAGCACCTGAAAAGCGGTATAGATTTCCTTTGCCTTGTCTTCACTGCCGTGGAACAGACTTGCAAACTCGGTTTCGACCAAACCCGGGCTGACCGATCCGATCCGGATCATGGAATTCTGCTCGCGTAACTCCATGCGAAGTGACTCCGTCAGCGCTCTGACCGCGTGCTTGCTGGCCGAGTACATGCCGGTGCTGTGTGGAACCCGGTGCCCCGCCATCGAGGAGACATGGACGATGTGCCCGCTGCGAGAAGCCTTTGTCATCTGCATGACGGCTTCGCGAGTGGCGATACACAACGCCAGAACATTGACTTCCAGCATTTCACGCCACAGATTCGTGTCCCCCGAGGACAACGGTGACTTGTAGCCCAGCCCGGCATTGTTCACTAACACGTCCAACGGACCAAGTGCTGACTGGATCCGGGCGAAAGCATCAACGATTTCGGTTTCCTTTCGCATGTCAACAACCAGTGGCAGGCAGGGATTCTGCAACTGGTCAGCAAGTCTTCTTAGCCGGTCCTCGCGCCGGGCGCAAAACGCCACATGTGCTCCACGTGCATCGAGCTCCCTGACGATCGCGGCGCCGATTCCTGATGATCCTCCGGTTACAAATGCAGTTTTACCGGAAAGGCTGCTGTTTTCCCGGACATTCATCAGCTAGGTTCGAACGCAAAGACCATATCGATTTACCTTCCAATATCAGTAAGACGGGGTTCGTTTCGGTGAGGTATTTCAGTTCACCAAATACCTAAACCGCATCAGTGGATTGTGTATTGTAGCCAGGCTCGTGCGCCAAGAGAAAGGCGCTCTATACCACACATACCGTAACAGAGTTTGTTCAGGACCTTCTCGATTCTTGCGGAAGCGAATTCAGAGTAGTCCTCCTCCAGTACGGTGAATCTTATCGAAGCAAATCCTCTTCAAAAGGAAACCGTGACAATAATTCCGTGCCATGTTCCGTGATGAGTACCTGTTCCTCCAATTTTACGCCTTCGTGACCACCTTCTTCACCGATGTAACTTTCCACACAAATAGTCATACCCGGGAGAATAACTCCATCATAACCCGCATCTGCGAAGTCCGCGCGATGGTATAAATAAGGATACTCGCCGGTCATACCGACACCATGAGACGAGAGATAGTAGCGGTTAGCAAAGTACTTCCCGGGGATATCCCACGCCTTGTCCGCGTATTCGCGAAAACTCAACCCCGGCCCCAAAATACCAATATTGTGGTGCACCTGCTCGTGGGCAACTTTATACAGGGTCTTTTGCAACTCTGTTGGTTTCGCGGGACCCACGTGAAACGTGCGCGAGAAATCCGAATAATATCCATGGCAACCGACAACATCAGTGTCTAGTGCAATCAGTTCATTCTCACCGATGATTTTATTCGCCGACTCCTGAAACCAGGGGTTCGTACGTTCTCCAGAATTTAGCAATCGAGTTTCACAATAATCCCCATTAAGTGCAATAACCGACTGGTGCAATACAGACCACAATTCATTCTCAGTTATGCCCGGACGAATAGCCTGGCGTAATTTACTTACCCCAGCCTCTGTGGCTCGCAGTGAGGCAATTACGCATTTAATCTCTTCATCCGACTTGATGCAGCGTGCCATTTCTATCGGTTCTTGGGCGTCGACCAATTTCGAACCCAGCTCCGCCAAAGCCAATGCCGCACCCGCATTCATGCGTTCAATCCCAACGATTGTTTTTGCCCCAACCAACTCTGTAATAGTCGATAAGATTT
This sequence comes from Arenicellales bacterium, assembly GCA_030066885.1. Classification (GTDB taxonomy): domain Bacteria; phylum Pseudomonadota; class Gammaproteobacteria; order Arenicellales; family JAANXG01; genus JAHEKE01. Next base: position 50,494 of record JASJAT010000052.1, read on the forward strand.
CTTTAGCCCAATTGCGCTCTCGTGCAGAAATACCTGGGCCCGCGGCCACAAAGCTCGCCGTCTTTGCCGGCCGCACCTCGTCTACAGTTTCGAAACCCTCCGCCAAATGAAGACAGCCTGTGAATTCGTACAGGATTGTCCGAGCATCAGTGACTAATAAGTAGCGAGACGGCGTATTACGCGAAGAAAATATTTGCATATTACGCGTGCCAGTGGTGTATCGAATATTCACCGGGTCCGAAACGATAAGCGCGCCGATGTCTCGCTTCTTCATCTCCTCCCGGACACGGCTCAGACGGTAAAGCCTTACCGCTCGCATATCGATGCCTTTGCTTTCCGGTGCACTATCAAGCAATGCTATCCCGGATAGGTTGGATCGGCCCGAATGCCAGTCAAGTTCTGTCATAAGGTTTTCCCAAGTTTTTTAATCGCACTACTGATCGGTGGAAGCGATTCGCTTCTTAATGGAACGCCGCAGTCTGCGTATTGATCGGCGATACCACGGCGGTCGTGGCTTTTGCGGCTGCTCAAACAATCCCTCTGGTATCGATCGGTCGACTTCACCTATGATGTTCACAAGACGCCGTGTGTACGGGTTGGGCGGTCTGTATGAAACGGCGTGCAGTGCCTCGTCCGAGTTGATGAATCCGACGAGGACGTTTGGGCGGTAATCGATCGTACGCAGGTACTCCGCATCCTGCTCGTCGACCTCACTGCCGCGAAAACGTCGATTTCCGGTAATCCAGCGATAGATCTCGAGGTCTCCTCCTTTAACAGCGTCGTCGGTACCGCGGAAATAGAGCAACATTGCGAACAACTCGACCGGTGCATCCGTGTGGACACGGCGCACGCTCGATGAGACCTCAACAGGCGTATTGATCCCGACCTGACAGTCCAAAGAGATGTCGACGGACGCCTCGAATCGGCGCCCGACCGTGCAGGCATCAAGGGATTTACCCAATCTCCGCTCGAGGTTGGGATGCGTCGCGCGTATGTGGTTACCGAGGAGTGATACAACCTCACGATAGAATTCTGAGGAAGTGTGGTAGTCGATGAATTCGCGCCAAACTTGGGCCAGCTCGCAATCGGTGCCAAGGGCTTCGCTGGCCGAGATCTGATAGCGGGTGTTCTGCTTGCGTACATTACACATACGGTCAAGCGCTATGATGTATTCATCAGCAGGATAACTTTCTTCGAGCTGGTGATAGTAGGCTTCGGACAACGGACGCTGGACTGCGAAGTGCACATAAGGATCGACGACAACGTCGGGCGGCGTGGCTCGGCTAAGGATACTCTCGACCATCGGCCGAGAATTATAGCGTGACGGGAAAGTGGTGTGATTGACGAATAGGGCCTTGATGCATATGCGGGCCAACTTGATTACGTCGGGGAAAACTAACAGTATTGACTGATCCATTAAAAACAACGAACGAAGACTAATATTCACACACATTCGTAACTTACTAACAGGGCACGTGCGCGTATTCATAACAGGCGTTTCATCCGGCATCGGTAGAGCCTTAGTTCGGCAGCTCATTGCGGCTGGTCACGAGGTATGGGGAATAGCCCGCCGGGAAGATCAACTGGAAGAACTCAACAAGGAGCTGAATAGTTCAAAATTTCGGTATACCGTTTGCGACGTTAAAAACGAGAATGAGGTTCGAAACGTCCGGCAAGAGATGGTGACCAGTAGTTATTTTCCAGACACATTTATTCTCAACGCTGCCGTTGATATTGAGGAACCGTTACCCCACCTGTCCGCAGAAGTATCCCGTGAAACCCTCCGAACCAATCTGGAAGGCGCCCTTATCTGGGTCAACTTGTTTATCGATCACTACCTGGGCAAAGAACATTGTCAGTTTATCGCCATATCATCTTTGTTCGCCCATTGGCCGGATACTTCGAGCGTGGCGTACGCAGCGAGTAAAGCAGGACTGGCTATGGCCTTTCGCAGCCTTTGGCTGCGCTACCGCGAGTACGGCATTCGTTTCAAGGTGGTTTATTTTGGCCCAGTCGACACTGGAATTAATCCGCGTTTTGTAAATCAAGCCGGGGAGAAAGTGCCGCGTTGGGTGACGTCCCCCGAAAACGCATCCCGTTTTATTATCAAGTCCGCTTCAAGTTCTGGACACGTGTTTTATCATCCCTGGTACGTTTCTGTCCTGATCAAGCTGTTTGGCTGGCTCCCGGATAGTTTCTTTGAAACTGTAACGGGCTCATTTAAGCGATAGCCGGGTGACAACCGACCCAAAACGAAACTCCTCCGGCTCTCCACCGGAACTTTCTGTTGTCGTGCTTTGTTATCGAGCCGGGGAGTACGCACGCCAATTCGTCGGTCAGCTTTCCGACGAGTTACAGACGTCCGGTATTGATTACGAGCTGGTTCTAGTCGGAAATTTCCTACCGGGCTCAAACGACAAGACGCCGGAGATAATCAACGAGATCGCGCGCAGTAACCCACGGTGTCACGCCGTCGCCAGAGAAAAAAAAGGGATGATGGGATGGGATATGCGATCCGGTCTAGAGGCTGCAACCGGTCGGCACCTGGCGGTGATTGACGGTGACGGTCAAATGCCAACCAGCGATATTGTAAAGGTTTACCGTATGCTTCAAGTCGGCCATTACGATCTTGTAAAGACCTTTCGAGCGCAGCGTTTTGATGGTTTATACCGAAAAACCTTATCTAGCTTTTACAACCTGCTGTTTCGAATCCTTTTCCCTTCGGCGTCAATGTTACGGGACATAAATTCCAAACCAAAGGTTATGACCCGCGAGTCCTACGAAAAGATGAAGCTCATATCGAACGATTGGTTTACCGATGCTGAAATCATGATTGAGGCACTTCGAAACGAAGAACATATTGGCGAAGTCTCGACGATATTTTATGAAAACCAGCGCAGGAGCTCCTTTGTTCCGGTCTCCGCAATATTCGAGTTTTTAGGGAATCTCTTGTATTACCGCTTTTTCAGAAAATGGTAACCCGCATTTTGCACCAAGGCCGCCATGTGCTGTGTATAAATTTTATTTAAATGAAAAGGACACTTGTCGAAGGATCTTATGACGAGCTCAGCTTGTTTCCGCGGTTGGTCAAACCGCGTCCCGGCCGTTCCCGGGGAAGGGCATTTAAAACGTCATTGCAGGGCCGCATCGGCTCGTCATATCGGCCGAAACGTACCGGATCAAGTCTTCCACTCGTTACTTGGGGCTAGGGACTCGCTACTGCCCTTGGAACACTATTGAAGCATCACTGATTTCAGTCCATGCGCGCGGGCATAACATCCGTTGGTCCATTCGCTGGGCTCTGTGCCTATATCTCGCCCAAACAGACGGCCGTAGTTCACATCTCCTTTGCCGGTATTCCATTGCGGCCCATATCTGAGTGGTGGTAACTCCACTGTTGTTTCCCCACGCTCTCGAGCAGCCGATATCAATACTTCACGTTGCGCTTCTTGTTTCGAAACCCAACGATATACATTGAATGTGCCTTTCATGTCGTTGACCAGCAATACGGTGAGCGCCAAGCAGACCAGCAAGACCCCGATTCGGAGGGTACCGGTGGACTTGGTCCAAGGTGGGGCAAAGACCTCGTGGGGGAACATGGCGACAACCGCCAAGATCAGAAAGTACTCCGTCGCAAAAGCCGTTCGTCCGACCAGTAATAATACCGGGACCACTACGGTTGTATAGGCAGAAAGCAAAGCGACTCCGCCAAATGCCGCGGCTGCGAACAATCGCCGGCGCAGATCGTGGGCTTGAGACAAAATGGAAACAAACAGGAATCCAACCAGAAGATATAGCAGGGCAAGACTAGGGATTCCGGGCAACCTGCGGGTAACGTGTACGATACGGTCCCAAACAGAAAGTTCTGCAGCTACCAGCTCGAAGCGTTCGTAGTTGCCCGGAGCCGCAATCAATACCGCGGCGCCAGCGACCCAACACACTAGCCCAATGATTAATTCTTGGGGTATGGGTTTTTGACCACGCAAAAAAGCTGACAACAGCAACGTGAACCAGACCGCAGCCACCGCCGGCACAAGGTTTTCCAGCCAGGCGCCTCCCAAGAACGCCAGCACAGCATACAGTGGCCTTACGGCGGGCGGCAGAACTGTTTCGTCATCCCAAACGGCAAAGCGAACGACCGGAACAAGACAAGCAGTGGCGACGACCATGCCCCAAAAGTATTGGATGGCTCCTGTTTTCCATAGCGCGACTTCACCAAACACACTGGGCATGAACCATAACAAGAATACGAAACATACGATCAAGCAGGCTCGGCACCAGAAAGACTTTGCACAACCACTTGTGACAACCACAAGATAGCAAGCGACCCCCAAGAAGACAGCGCTGAGGATATCGTGCAGAACAATACCAATGTTTCCAGCTGATAAAAATGAATAACTCAGAAACATAACCGGAAATCGACCGGTCCAGCCCAGGTATTCGCTGACAGTAGACGACCATACGTGATGAAAGCTAAATCCATCATGCCATCGACAGAAATCGTCGGCGAACAGTGGAACGTGTCGATTGAGCAAGAAAAAGTAGGCGGCAAAGAAACACACAAGGAACGCCGTTCCCCATGTGACTAGTTGGGAATGCCTATCGTGACTCAGCTGCATTGAGCACCTTACTTAAAACGGAGTGCGGAGGATATCTGACATCTATCAATAGATGAACACATTGCGTTAAGGTGGCTACACAACGGTTGCTGGTAGCTAGTATCTAGTCACTGCTAAAAACGGCGAGCCATTGCGGTAGATATAAGCTACTCGCCACTGTTGTTCATGGATTCCCGCTAAAGACCTGTGGGAATGACAGCTGGTTGATTCCAAAGCCGCTGACACAGCCATAGCTCGTAAAACAACGAAGACCACCCTCGATACTCAGGACTAGACTGCCAGCTACTTCTATGGATTCCGGCTCTGCGCCCACTGCGCGCTCTGACCGGAATGACGGCCTGTAGGAGGTCTATGCAGCTTGGATGATTTTCAGACAGTACGGATGTAACGATCTCGCTCCCAGTCGCTGACGGCTCTTTGCCAGGCCTTCAGCTCCCAATTGCGCGAGATCTCGTAGTACTTGCTGAAGTCCTCACCAAGTGCGTCGCGCAGCCCGGTATCGGCACGGAACGCCGTCAGTGCGTTTTCCAGTGAGTTGGGTAAAGCGATGAGATCGGATCGTTCTGACACATCACCTTCGAGCGGCGTCGGCGGTGCCATCTCGTTACGGATTCCGTCCGCCGCTGAAGCAACCAGTGTAGCCAGCGCGAGGTATGGATTGGCATCGGCGCCCGGCCGGCGGCACTCGATTCGAGATCTCTCCGTACGTTTGGAGTGAATTGCACGGACCGAAGCTGAGCGATTCTCGTAGCCCCAACTGACATTGACTGGGGCAAAGTAGCCGGGCACAAGGCGCTTGTAGGAATTGACTGTAGGATTGAGTAGCAGAGAAGCCGCCGGCAGATGATCGAGCACACCTGCGATTGCCGCAGTCGCTACCGCTGTCGCATCGTCGGTAGGATCAGCCGGGGCGAAGGCGTTTGTTCCCTCATTCCACAAAGACAAATGCACGTGCCCGCTCGAGCCCTCTTCCAGCGGCATTGTCTTAGCAAGGAAACTTGCACGCAGCCCAAGCGTAGCGGCTAAGTCTTTGACTGCGAATTTAACGTAGGCGGCATCGTCGGCTGCACGCAAACCATGCCGCGCAGCAATATTGAGTTCCAGCAAACCGGGCCCCGCCTCGGTATGGACTGCCTCGAGCTCGACGCCAAGTCCATCGAGCGCAGGGACGAGGTTTGAGAGCAAGGTATTGAAGTGTCCAATCTCGTTCAAGTGATAGCTGAGTCCACTCGACAGGGGTGCCGCTTCCTGATCAAAGATGCGCACTTCGTATTCAAACGCCGCCAACACTTCGTAGCCGAGCGCCGCCATGCCGTCCAAAGACTCTCGCAATACCTCACGTGACGCGAGTTGGCAGCGACGACCGTCACGCCAACTGGGTGTGGCGAGGCAAATTTGCCAGCCTGATCGCCAGGTGAGTTCTCGTAAAGTATCGGAATCGGGTTCGATCAACAGGTCAGGCGCACCGGTACGAATGCCGTAGTTCTCATAGTCTGCAATGGGTGCATCTACCGGATCCAGGCCGAGCCAGAGGTCGGTCATCACCGCTCCGTTCTTAACTGCTGATTGAAACGCCGAGGGCCGCAGTGCCTTGCCGCGGATCGAGCCGTGTACGTCAGGCATCCCAAGCAGAACAAACTCTTTGCTGGCGTCCGTCATGATTGATTGGTACGGCCAAGTGCCGCCTTTATCTCGTGTTCGACCTTCTCTAGCGTCTTTACGAAGCGATTGATCATCTCAGCGAGTTCCTCGTCTTTACTGGTATATGCAGGGGCCAACAGGGTCTGATCCCCGGTAAAGCCGTCCCGAGTCGAATGAGTAGAGGTGACCAATAAACCCTGCTCGAGTGCCTTGTCGTCGATGAGCGTTGCTGCGTCGAGACTATCCGGCAGCAAAGATTGACCGTCGCGTGGATCGACGTAATCTACGCCAAGCAGGAAACCGTGTCCCCGTACCTCCCCAACTATGTCACAGCCGGCAAGCGCCGATTCCAACTCATCGCGAAACGATGGACCTCGTGCGGCAACGCGATCGAGCAGCTTGTTATTAATCATAAAGTCGAGCACAGCCAGGCCGACCGCACAGGGCAGGGGGGCACCGTCCCAAGTATGCCCAAGATCAAAAGCGCGCGACCCGTTGGCGAGAACCTCATACACATGCTCCCGGCATAACGTTCCCGCCAACGGAGCATACCCCGCACCAAGGGTTTTACCCGCAGTGACGATGTCGGGCTCGATAGGTAAGCCTTGCCCGGCAAACCAGCGGCCGGTTCGACCAATGCCGGTGACGATCTCGTCGAAACAAACTAAGAATCCGTGACGCTCCCGGCGCTCCGCCAAGCCTTCCCAAAAGCGAGTCGGCGGCGAATAAGCCGGTAACGCCGCCGCACTAACCGGCTCACAGAAAAACGCTGCCACGGTCTCAGGTCCAGCCTCTTCAAGGACTTGGTCCAGTGCGTCCAGGGCGCCTTCACCGGTTGGATCGAAACGCTTGGTACTGGGTGGGATATGTAAATGCTTGGCCATGTATGGGTCGAACGGCGTCTGTAATCCCGTACGACCCGATAAGGCCAACGTCGCCATTGTCGCACCGTGATAAGACTGGGCCGGCGAGATCACTCGCCAACGTCCGGTATCTCCCCGGTCGACGTGATAAGTTCTTGCCAGCCGTAGTGCCGTTTCGTTAGCCTCAGCACCCCCACTGACGAAGCGTGCGCGTGCCATTTCCGGCGCTGCCACGTCTAAAAGGCGCTGGGCCAGCTGTTCTTGTGGCTGGTTGGTAAAAAATTGGTTGTACATATAGGCGATGTCACCGGCACTCTCCCAGGTGGCTTCGACTATCTCATCACGGCCGTGACCGAGGCTCGCTACCATGGCGCCGCCGGAGCAGGCATCGAGTATTTCGTCACCTTCAGCGGTGTAGAGCCACACACCCTCACCCCTTTCTATACTGGGATAGCTCCGACTAAGGTAACGTGGAAAGACGCTGGTCGCGTCGGAATTGATTCCGATCATGGTGCTTCGTCCTTGACAAGAATGCTGTCTGTGGCCAGTGGTCGAAGCCCCGCTACGTCCTCGATGAATCGCTCGAAGAGTTGCAATGCGATCTGCCGAGAGTTCGCAGCGATACGGTGGGTCTCCGCCATCAACTCATCAGGGTCAACACCGACGGCGGCCAGCTCATGGGGATATGCCTTTACCCAATAGTCCATAATCTCGGGGGTCACCTCTGGATGAAACTGCAACCCAAGACTTCGCCCAGCTACAAAGACCTGCGGACCTGCTGGACTGTCGGCAACCAGTTTGGCCTCCTTCGGCAGAGTAAAGGTATCGAAATGCCATTGGAACCACGGCCCCTCTGCCACCAGCTCTAGATCGAGGCTTCTAACCGGTAACCAACCCACCTCCGACAGTTCTCCACGAAAACACTCGCCACCAAGAATTCGCGCCAGTAACTGGCCACCAAAGCACAAACCGAGTATTGGAACATCGGCCTCGGTAGCCTCCACGAACAATTCTTTTTCGCGGTCTATCCATGGCAACGAATCGTCGAATGCGGCGTACTGGGAACCAAGGGAAGCGATGAGGTCATAGTCTCGGGGTTTGATCTGTCGCTCATCGATATCAATCCTGAAAATGTCAATCCGTGCGCCCAAGTCAGTAAGCCATTCAGCGAGCACACCCGGTGGCGTGGGCTCTTCGTGTTGGATAATCAGTGCTCGAAAATCACTATTGGTTCCGTTCATCGAATATCTCCCTGAGCCTCGGCGGCTGTTGGTTGTTTGTGATTAACGAGCTCGCGCTCAACCTGCTCAGCCACTTCCGATATCGACGCCGCAAAGCGACGTACCATCTCTGCCAGCTCTTCTTCGGTGGTAACAAAAGGCGGGGCAAATAGGCTTTGGTCTCCCGCATACCCGTCTCCGGTGGGTTGTGTAGACAGCACGATGAGTCCATTCTTACCCGCGGTCTTGTCGATTCGGCCGGCAACACCCAGTTCACGAGGCAGAAAAGACTGCCCGTCTCGAGGATCGACATAGTCAACACCCAGTAAAAAACCGTGTCCCCGTACTTCACCAACGAGATTGATCCCAGCCAGCGCCGCTTCGAGCTCCTCCCGCAGTACAGGACCACGTGAAGCAACCCTTTCTACCAAGCTTTCAGAACGTAACGCGTTAATCACGGCCACGCCCACCGCACAGGACAAGGGAGCCCCATCCCAGGTGTGACCCAGCGAAAAAACTTGGGAGCCTTGGGCAAACGCGTTGTAGACAGACTCCTGACATAAAACTGCTCCGATCGCAGTGTAGCCCGCACCCAGACCTTTCGCAGTTGCGATGATGTCAGGCAGCAGGGGCAAACCTTCGGCTGCAAACCAGCGACCGGTTCGGCCGATACCAGTGACGATCTCGTCGAAACAAACCAGGAATCCATGACGCTCCCGTCGCTCTGCCAAACCCTCCCAGAAGCGGCTCGGAGGTGAATAAGCCGGCAACGCCGCTGCACTGATCGGTTCGCAGTAAAACGCCGATACTGTCTCAGGCCCAGCCTCTTCCAGCGCCTGATCCAGCGCCTGCAAAGCAGCTTCCCCGGTAGGGTCGAAGCGCTTTGTGCACGGTGGGATGTGCAAATGCCGGCTGAGATAAGGCCCGAATGGTCCTTGCAGACCCGGCCGCCCCGTCAAAGCCAATGTTGCCATGGTCGGTCCATGATATGCCTGTGCCGGCGATATGACCTGCCATCGCTGTGTCTCTCCGCGTTCGACGTGATACGCTCGAGCCATCCTTAGCGCAGTCTCATTTGCTTCGGCACCACCGGTAACGAAACGCACCCGGCTAAATCCCTCTGGTGCGACCTCAACCAACTCCTGGGCCAGCCGTTCCTGCCACGGGTTGGTAAGCCGTTCATTATGGACATAGCTGAGCTGTTGTGCCTGCTGGCGCGCCGCGTCGATCAGATCGCGCCGCCCGTGGCCTAGTGTTGCCGCCATCGAACCACCGCTCATGGCATCGAGGTAACGTTGCCCCGTTGAATCCTCTACCCATGCACCTTCGCCCCGCACGACGACAGGGTATGGATGGCTCAGGTCCAACGGAAGAACAGACGTGTGTGCGCTGTCAACCACTGATGTCATTGAAAATGGCTCCTTTAATACTTACAGAATCTCTGAATTATTCGTCTATTTCGAACAAATGTGAAACGATCTAACTGAGCTAAAAGTACAAAGTGGAAAGTATAAAGTGAAATAACTAAACCTAAAGTCCTTATTGAAAACTGGGTTCTTTAGACTTTTA
>JASJAT010000221.1 GCA_030066885.1 Arenicellales bacterium
AGGCTCGTTCCCCATAAATACAAATATATCGTGCTACGCCACCTGTCCGTTGCTTCCTCGCTAATCACACCTTGCGCTAATACGGTATGAGTCCATAGACTGCCTGTGGCGATCAAGGCTAGAGCGATTATTGGATTTTGAAAGTATTTTTTCTTCATGCAATTACCCTGCCGAATGTTGCGGTTCCTCCTACAATACTATCACTTCACCCAACATTACAGTAGATGTTGACTAGAGCCGAGTACTGGGTACAAGTGTCTAGTTGATTATTTCTAGATGCTCGATTCAAGCTACTCGGCTACTCTTAAAAGGTGGATCTGCATATTGGAACAAGTTCGGTACAGGCTCGCACGAGGACGCCCGTTTGCCACACCTATATACAAATCTCTACCGTCTATGCTATTTAAATTTGCATGACTACGGCTGAACAAATGCTCAAAACTCGGAAAGCCAGTTTATTATCGATCTGTGCCATGACGATAGTTTCAGGCTTAATCGTATTCCACCACGCTGTCGCCGACGATGGCATCTACAAGATTGTCGATGAGGACGGCAACGTGACTTACTCGTCTGACCCACCAGAATCCGGTAACGCTGTGGAAGTCATTGAGCCCCTACCAAACCCTACAGAAGAAGATATTGAAGCCGCTAAGCAAAGGCAACGCGATATCGAAGAAGAATTTTCGAAACTGGATCAGCAGCGTGCCGAACAAGCATTTCTAGAGCAGGAAGCAAGGAGACAGGAAAATACAAGTGTTATACACAATACGACTGTGGTTGTCGGCAGCCCTGGATATAGATACGGTTATCACCCAGGATACCGGCCTGGTTTTCATCCTGGTATAGGTAGGCCAGGCGCACCTGTTGCACCAGGGGCACCCACTGCCCCTGGGTATCGCCCACCTCATGCCACACCTTTACCGGCCGGACCCCACACCAGGCCCTACAGAAAAAGACGCGGCCACTAAGGGATAATCCAGAGAGGGCTGCGCCCCACCTACGGAGTTCTTAAAATCCGTGGAGTATAGTAGTGTAATTCTCCTTTCTTACACGGTAAACGTGCATATGCACTATGCGTTCTATCTGACGATGTTTTTGGCTTTTGCTGCGCATGCCCAAACGATCTATAAGTACCTCGATGATCAGGGCAATGTGATTTATTCAGAAGAACCCCCAACCGGTAGAAAAGTAAAAGTTATAGAAGTACCGCCAGAACCAAATAAGGAAGAAACAAAAGCATCTGAAGAAGGTCAGGGGAAACCGGAGAAATCTCCCGCCATGGACCGAGACAAACGGGAGCCCAAGAAAGACCAGCCAGAGACCGGTGGAAGCGAGGAGATATCCAAGTTTGAGCTTGGTCAGACGATAACAATTGCTTTCATGTCAAGGTCATGCTGTTAACTTATGTCCAGGGTTTACAAAATGATCAAAACTTATTCGTTAGTATTAGCCTTTGTATCAACCTTAGTGATTTCTATTCCAGCTTTCGGAATAAATCTTCTGTTTCTTGATGATGCCCCAATAGCCCGTTTCAAAGAAAAAGATGTAGAACTCATGCTCAATACTCTAACGGATGCACTTGAAAATGCGGATAACGGGGTTGAGATGAAGTGGGAGAATCCAGATACCGGTTATCATGGCTCGATTATCCCTTTGAACAAAATAACTCAAGATGGGAAAGATTGTCGCCGCGTGAATATCCGGAATGTTGCGGGTGATTTCAGAGGGAGTGGTGAATACCTGCTCTGCAAATACGAGGATGGAGAATGGAGAGTTCCACCCTAGCGCAGGCGAGACGTTTTATCGTGGAAACGTGACTGTGACACGAAGGATTTATTGAAAGGTCTATAAGATCGTGGAGTGGACGGCTCCACGTTTACTCGAAGCATCACCCGTCTATACTGTAATTGACGCACTTTTTGAGAAATCCTTTTATGAAAACTATCGTGCTGGGCTTGTCCTTGATCGTGACGGTGATGTTGCAGTTGCCGACACAAGCAGAAACCAAGCTAATGCAACCGTGGGCTGATCGGACATTTATCAATAGCCATGGGCCTTTTAAGAAAATTCTGGTCATTGGCGTACCTAAAGAAACGGATGAAAGGCGCAAATTAGAGAAAGCCTTTTCTGAAGTTTTAAAGAAGAAGGGCGTCAAAGCGATGCCCAGCCTCGAGATCATGTCGCCTGACACCGAAATCAATAAAGAAAATGTTTTAGCCGCCGTGTCGGGTAAAGATTTCGATTCTGTCCTGTTAACCCGGCTCTACAGGGTAGAGGAAATAGATATTGTCCAAACATCAGACCCGGGTACCAAGCGATCACAACGCGATTTTGCGTTGGGGCTGTGGGCTGACTATCGAAACGCATACGACTATGCTTTGGACGCTGCTCAGAAGAAGCAACTTCGGGTTGTACTTGAAAATAGTGTCTACGACCTTAAGTCCGCAGAGCTCATTTGGACTGTGCAATCTCACTCCATGGACCCAAAATCGGCCGATGATGTCATTAAGTCACTAAGTCAGTTGGTGTCTGATAGTCTGAAAAAGGAAAAGCTTATCTAAACCAAGCCGTATACGTAGGAACCCCGCGGCAAAGGCAACGCCGTATTCTGACTGTAGGAGGCGCGCCACCGTGCCGATTATCGCGGCGAGGGCGCCGCTCCTATATAACTGTAACGAGTAGCTGGTATCTAGCAGCTAGCAAAAACAACTATCGGCATCTGACTCGCTACTCGCACTAGCTACAAGCCACTGCCCTAAACAGGTGAAGAAGTTGAGACTATCTGCTGCATAACTGTCAACTTCAGGACAATCCGGCTACGCCGCGCTTATTGAGAGATTAAAAAGTATACTGTCCCCGGTTTTTTTCTCCCTTGAACAAATACACCAGAGTGTTAAAAGAAGCAGACAAAACTACCAGGGACAGAACCTGCACGGAGTGATGGGATAGTGCAATGGCAATCGCTTCATTGGTTTCAACACCCCACAAAGTCAGGCCAACGACTAACGCTGCTTCGTAGGTGCCGATATTACCCAAAGTAACCGGAACGGCTATCCCGACATTGAGCAGAAACAGAACAAACAAACCCTGGCCCAGTTGAAGATCGATTCCCAGCGGTGCAGCGACGAATTTCATCGACAACACTTCGAAAGTCCACATCACTATGCTGAAACCAACAATCAACAAAAATCGGCGCAGACTAAGGATGGTAAAAAAACTCCTTTTAAGCTCAACCAGCCAATCGTGAAGTTTTTTCGACTTTTTCTGCAAGAAGTACAAAATCACACCGAGCACCAGGACGAATAAAAATACCGTTCTTAATTGCTCGGAGCGATCGGGAAATGACAAATCGGCAATCTTTAGGGTCGACCAATCCACCAAGACCAGAATGAGCATAACCAAGACTACGGTTGAAATTATTCTTTCTATGATTAACGCCGATACAACATAGGCAGAACTGAAATTTGGATCTGTGGAAGCCGACTTGAGGGCAATTACCTTATACAGATCACCTGCCCGCGCCGGGACTAAATGGTTTAGCAACTGGCCATTGGTGTAGATACGGCAGATCTGGCGTCGCAATACGCTTGCGCTCGCTTTTGGCAATAACACTACGAATCGAATCGCGATGCACAGATACTGAGACACAGACATGCACAGAGCAAGCAATAGGTTTTGAATACCAATCCCGCGTAAGGACTGAAAAACGTTCTCCCAGGAAACTGCGTTACTTTTGATTAACACTGCAACAAGAACAGCGACGATGAGCACAGAAATGAGAATCCGTTTCTTGGTAAAACTTTGTTGCAAGGTACCGGCCAGTTAGAGATAAGATAATGGAAGGGAGGGGGTGGGACTATTTGTTCCCGTCAAGGTGTTGTTCTTCGTTATCGAAAATGAATCTGCCCTCCGAGTACACTCTTTCCCCCGCGATATATGTCGCCCGCACTGCCCGATCATCACCCAACGTCATCAATACAAACAACATTTCATCCAGATTTTGAGCATAGGTCATACGATGTTCAAGTATCGGCGTGGCCTTTAAATCCAATACAACCATGTCCGCTTCTTTACCGACGGCGATGCTGCCGATTTTGTCATCCAGGTATAGTGCGCGGGCTGCACCCAACGTGGCTAGATAGAAAGTGTGTGGGGCACCCAATGAGTAGCCGGTCATCTGCGCGACTTTGTAAGCTTCATTCATGGTAACGAGTTGCGAAAAGCTGGTGCCGCCTCCCAAGTCCGTTGCCAGTCCCACGCGCAACGGGCGCTCGGCTTTCTTTGCATTGCGCAAGTCGAAAAGCCCGCTACCTAAGAACAAGTTCGAGGTTGGACAGTGTGCTATCGCCGAACCTGTGTCGTGCAGTAACTGAAACTCGTATTCGGTCAAATGGATACCGTGTCCAAATATACTACGCGGTCCTAGCTGGCCGTAGTGTGCGTACACATCGACATAGTTGTCACGTTCCGGATACATACGATTCACCCACTCAACCTCTCCCACATTCTCCGAAAGGTGGCTCTGCAGATAAGTACCGGGATGCTCCTGCCAAACCAAGCCTGTCATTTCCATCTGTTCCGGACTACTGGTCGGAGCAAACCGAGGGGTAACGCCGTAAAGCTGTCGGCCCCGTCCATGCCAGCGTTCTATCAACTTCTTTGTTTGATCATATCCACTTTGTGGGGTGTCAGTCAGTTCCTCCGGAGCGTTTTGATCCATTAGCACCTTGCCCGCAATATTGCGCATGTTTAACTTTTCCGATTCCTTGAAAAATGCGTCAACGGAATTTGCAAACACCGTACAAAAAACAGATGCGGTGGTGGTTCCGGCACGCAAACACTCTCTCAAGAATATACGCGCTGCATCAGCGGCATAGGCATCATCATCAAATTTCTGTTCAGCAACAAACGCATACTTAGTCAACCAGTCGATTAGCTGCTCGCCATAAGCCCCGATGATTTCCGTTTGTGGATAGTGCACATGGCAATCGATAAAGCCTGGGATGAATA
>JASJAT010000053.1 GCA_030066885.1 Arenicellales bacterium
CCCAATCCAGACAGATCGAGTTCATCGATAAACACATCAATTACACGTACTGCATTGTCTTCGGCTACATACCCGTCCAGACTCTCGGGAAATAAAACACTCTGATAACGATTCTCACCTTGGATAAAATCTGTCATCGGCAACTCCACAACATGGCATACCTAATTGTACATACTGCCGACTTTTCACACAGTCTGGGTCGAATCCGGAAGTAACTGCTGCATCTCAACAGGATTGAAGTGACTGTCAGCTCCTGCCCTCAAAGCTGACTAATTGCCGGATGCTTGTATCGCCATCTCTATTCTTGAATCGACCGGTTCTGTGTGGCCTTCGCAGGAGTAGTGCGAGCGGGGTTCGAGCTTTCGCAACTTATTAACCAAGCTGTTCGACCTAGTCTGCTACTATTCTAACTCAGCGGAGAGGAGCAAAGTGGCGAACGAGATTCGAGAATGGTTGAGTAAGCTTGGTTTAAGTGAACATATCGACGTGTTCGTCGCGAACGCTATTGATCTCGAGCTTCTGCCGCACCTCACCAACGAAGACCTGAAGGAGCTTGGCATAACCAAATTGGGGGAGCGTAAGAAGCTGCTCCTCGCTACTAAGCAGCTTCAATCGGGAGGGAAAGCCGCGTCCGACGCCCCGTCCGCAAGTCGCGGCGAAGCCGAGCGCCGCCAGCTGACTGTAATGTTCGTCGATCTTGTCGGCTCCACAGCACTGTCAGGACGCCTCGATCCAGAGGAGATGCGCGAGATCATCACCGTTTATCAGAATACAGTTGCTGGTGTAGTGACACGTTTCGACGGCCACATAGCCCGGTACATGGGCGATGGTGTACTCTGCTATTTCGGTTGGCCGCGGGCCCATGAAGACGACGCTGAGAGGGCGGTACACGCAAGTCTCTCGATCATGGAGGCTCTGCTTACTCTTAGGTTACCGGATGGAGAAGCCATGGCTGGACGTATCGGTATCGCTACCGGGCCGGTCGTAGTTGGCGATTTGATTGGTGAAGGTTCGGCGCAGGAGGAAGCGGTTGTTGGTGAGACGCCAAACCTTGCTGCAAGGCTTCAGCATGTGGCTATCCCCGGACAGATCGTGGTATCGGAAAGCACTCAACGATTGTTAGGTGGAGCCTTTGATCTTAACGATCTTGGCGCTAAAGCCCTCAAAGGTGTCGCTGAGCCGGAGAGAGTGTTCGCAGTCGTGGGTGCACGCGCTCTGGAGACCCGATTCGAAGCTCGCGCGGACGGTGGATTGACACCAATGGTTGGCCGTGATCTTGAGCTGAATCTGTTGCTCGAGCACTGGGCACAGGCGAAAGCTGGTGAAGGCCAAGGTGTTTTGATTATCGGAGAGGCGGGGATAGGTAAGTCCAGGCTTGCTCAGGCGCTGCTCGACTCTGTGGCTGAGGAGCAACTTACCCGCATTCGCTATCAATGCTCACCTTACCATACCGACTCGGCCTTTTGGCCAGTGATTCAGCAGCTTAAACGAACCGCCGACCTGTCTGCCGGCCAACCCATCGCGAACCAACTCAATAATCTTGAAAACCTGATTGGTCAAGCTGTCGAAGAACCTACGGCAATAGCGCCGTTTATCGCCTCATTGCTAGGCCTTGACGGCGAGCAGCGATATGGCCGCCTCGAACTGGGTGCGCATGCACTCCGCACCCAAACGATCGCTGCTTTGAGCAAACAATTTCTCGGTTTGGCCACGAAGCAACCGGTCCTACTTTTACTGGAGGATGCTCATTGGATCGATCCCAGTACGCTTGAACTGATAGCCATGGATTTAGACCAGATTACCAAGACCCGAGCTTTACTTGTGCTGACTAGTCGGCCGGAGAACCAGCCCGAGCTCGCCGCGCATCCGAACGTCACACGACTTACGCTAAATCGTCTTGGTCGTGCCGGCGCTGAGGCGATGGTGGCGCGCTTGGCGGTAAACAGAAAACTACCGATTGAAACGATTAGCGTCATCATTGCTCGCACCGATGGTGTACCTCTTTTTGTCGAGGAACTGACCAAGGCGGTCCTGGAGACAGGCGAGACGGGAGAAACGAATGTGCCCGGCTCTCTCCACGATTCTCTAATGGCTCGTCTGGACCGAATACCAGAGGTCAAGGAAATAGCTCAGATATGTGCTTGTGTTGGACGCACATTTGATTACAGGGTTGTGGCATTCCTGTCCGATAGGCCGGACTTGGAACTTCAGTCAGCGTTGCAGAAACTCATCGAAGCCGAGCTGATATTCGGCCGCGGGGTGCCACCCGATGCCAGTTACACGTTCAAGCATGCGTTGGTCCAAGATGCCGCTTACCAGTCGCTTCTTAAAACTAAGCGTGCAGAGTTGCATGCTCGCATCGCTAAGGTTTTCGACGAGCAGTTTACCGACATCGCAAGTGATCAGCCGGAGCTCGTCGCTCACCATTACACTGAAGCTGGCCTGGCAGAGCCGGCTATAGAAAATTGGTTGAGGGCGGGCGAACAGGCAGCGGCGCGATACGCACATCCTGAGGCCGTGGCGCACCTACGTCGGGGACTCTCTCTGATCAATGAGATCGGGGATCTCGCCTTACGCCTGAGACGTGAGATCGATCTACAGTACGCGCTCGGCGTGTCTCTTCACACTACAAAAGGTTGGCCTGCACCTGAGGTCGGCGCAGTCTATGCACGGGCTGAGGAGTTGTGCTCGACGGTCGGTGATACCGCTACACTGTATCCCGTATTGATTGGGCGATGGTAT
Organism: Arenicellales bacterium; assembly: GCA_030066885.1. Lineage (GTDB taxonomy): Bacteria > Pseudomonadota > Gammaproteobacteria > Arenicellales > JAANXG01 > JAHEKE01. The sequence continues at coordinate 2,743 of JASJAT010000053.1, forward strand.
TTCCACATAGTGCGCGGTGATATCGAGCATGCGCAAGAGCTCGCTCAGCGTTGCTACACCATGGCGCGCAACGATGGTGACCCGGACTACCTCTTTGCAGCCCACCACGTATTGTGCGGGATTTGCTGGGCGGGTGATTTCAATAGCAGCTGCGAACACTTCGATGCCGCGCTCACGCTCGAAGAAAAAGTCAGCAGCTCCCTGACTTCACTCATTGGTGCGGATCTCAGGGTTTTTGTGCGCGCATTCGGGTGCCACTCGCTGTGGCACGTAGGGTGCTTGGATCGAGCGGTGGCGGTGAGTGACGAAAGTATCACCCGAGCGCGCGATGCAGATGATTCTTTCACACTGGCGATTGCGCTCGACTATGCGGCAATGCTCCACCAATTCCGCCGTGACCGGCGCCGCGCGCAGTCGCTGGCAGCCGAGGCGATTGCGCTATGTACTGAACACCATATCGCCTACTACGGTGCGTGGGCGCGCATTATTCTCGGTTGGACTATGATCGCAGCTGGTGACCAAAACGATGGTCTGACGAAACTACGAAAAGGGCTCGCAGATATCGAGGCGACTGGCGCGGCCTTGCGAATGCCCTATTATCTGTCGTTGCTCGCCGACGCAGAGGCCCGCGTCGGTCGCCCTGAAGATGGACTTGCCACCATAGACCGGGCAATAGCGATTGCCAACGCGAACGGCGAACACTGGCGCGATGCTGACCTGTATCGAGTGCGCGGACAGCTGCTGAGCGCCACCGGTAATCTCGATGAAGCTGAGCTCGCTCTGTGGGAGGCATTGGCTATCGCTCGTGGCCAAGGTGCAAACGCGCTCGAGTTGCAAGCGGCACTTGATCTCGCACGTCTATTGTGTGACGTGGGCAGAACTGCAGATGCGCACGACCTTCTCGCGCCGGTCTATGCTGCTTTCAACGAAGGTTTTGAAGCCCCTGACCTCAAAGACGCAAATGCGTTGTTAAGCGAGCTATCCTAGCTAGGTTCGCCCTCTGCTGCACAAGATAACTCCCGCCACCATCGACTTAATGCCACATGGTGAGCTTTGACAGCGAAGTGCTTTTGTCCGGAACGGGTCGGAAGCTGCCTATCAAGCTTTCTATATATAGGGAGACAGTAAAAGGCTGCTTTCGACCTGAGAGCGGACCTCTGTCTAGAAAGCGAATTTGATCAACTATTGCTGAGGCCATGAGGCAGCTTGCGGCTAAAAGGCGACATTGTTCTCGATGATTAGATTGTATGAATATTCCTGCATCACTTAGCTGAGAGTGCTTCCTCAAGTGCGGGTATGGCGACCTTGAGTCCCGTGCGCTCCGCCTTATCAAGCAGAAGTCTAAGTTCCAGCATCGTCGCATCATCACGCTTGCCTCGACCAAAGGCAGAAAGCGCTCTCGTGCGGGCGATGAAAAACTCGCTCCAAGGCAGTGGTTCAGGACGGGTAAATGTTTCCAGAGCGGAAGCATATTGTTCGGCGCGTGCCCAGTCACCAATCTTTAGTGCGGTTTCCATCGCAAGGCAGTAGAAATCAAAAAAGTTACCACTCATCGCCGTCGCATCTATCAATTCATTACCCTCGCGCAGCGCAGCCTCGCGTTCTTTAGGGTCAGACGTTGTAAATGCTAGCCAACCGAGTATTGCCGGCCCAATATAATTCATGCTCGTTTCACGACAAAGGGCAAGGGCTTTATGAAATATCTCGACCGCCTCGTGGCAATGACCCTCCAAGTAAGAAACTCTCCCCTTCTGCATAAGGAACTCCGCTTCAAAACGACGACTTCCAAGACGTCTTGCTGTATCCAGTATTCTCTCCAAGTAGTCCTTTGCCCGCTTTATCTCGCCCATATTAAGAAGTGCATCAACGGCTACAGAGAGAGCAAGCATATTCGCTCGGTCATGACCGACTCTCTCGCAGAACTCAGCTGCTGCAAGGCTGTCATCTAATGCTTCGCGAAGCTCAATAAATGGAATTCGGCACACTGCTGCCATACAAAGGTAGGCGGCCTCGATTCGACCTAAACCATGCTTGCGACACAATTGAAGACAGCGATTTAAGTAGCCTCGTGCACTCCCGTGTCGTTCGCGTGCAAATTCCCCATCACCCAAACCACCCAGTGCCCGGGCTTCAAGCTCCGCTGACCCCGCCTCCCGAGCGAACTCTAGTGCAACGCCATGCTCCTTGAGGCACGCATCACCATCGCCAAGAGCGAAGTACAAGTTGCCTCTCATGTGATGTATACGAGCGAGCTCGAGGGTAAGGTTGTGCTTTGTCGCAACTCGTTTCGCTTTTTCTGACAAATCGCGTGCTTCATCGTATCGGTCAGATACCTGCATTCCTTCTGCCAGCCCGATCCAGGCCCGACACTGAGCAATCTCATCATCTGCTAAAGCGAGTGCGGCCTGATAGGCTTCAATAGAGGCTTCAATCTCACCACGACGGTGGAGGAGCTCACCCTTTAAGCACGTGAGCACGTGTTGGTCCGACCGTTGAGTTGCAGCCGATAAGCCCTGATCGATGAGCCCTAAAGCGCTCTCAACACGATAGGCGCCAGCTTCAGCACGTGCCGCCTCAAGATAGGCCCGGGGTGCCTTATCGTCGTCGGCAAAGTCGAGATGGCGAGCATGGAGCACAGGATCATCGGCAAACCATTCGGCGGCACGCAAGTGTAGTCTTCGACGTTTGGGTTTGAGCAGTGAACCGTATATTGCTTCCTGGATCAGGGCGTGGGCAAATAAATAGTCTTTACCTACGGCGCGAATGAGGTCGTGCTCAACTAGCTTGCTACAGTTGTAATCTCTAATCTCAAGTAGATGACCGAGAGCGAATACATCGAATCGTTGTCCCATGACTGAGGCCGCTTGCAGCGCTCTTTTATCGTCCCCCCCTAAACGGTCCATTCGCGCAAGCACCAGACTCTGTATTGATTCGGGTAAACTCTCAGGCGTCCCTTCCATGGCGTTACGCAAGAGTTGCTCGAGAAAGAGGGGATTGCCGCCAGCGCGCTCAAGACAGGTCTTCGCCAACGCGTCATCGATGTCCATAAATTTTTCGATAAGGGCCATCGAGTCCTGCCTTCTGAGCGGGCCGAGGTCTATAGTGACTAGAGGACTGCCTCCGGTACCACTGCGCAAGCTTTGGCCCAGTTGGTCGCCCTCGATACGAGATGTCATCAGGAGCAGTGCGGCGCATTCCGTAACTGTCTTGGTGAAACGGGATAAATGAGCCAAAGTGATGCTGTCAGCCCAATGAACGTCTTCGATGATAATAAGAATAGGGTGTTTTTGGCTGATAGCGGTGACCAAGTTGGAAACCACCGTTTGTTTACCTTCGTTCCGCATGGCATTGTCCATCGCATCGTAAAGAGTCCGTTGTTCTGTTGATTGGGGGAGGTCCAGTAGGTCGTTTAGAAAGGCTGCTTGGTCTATCTCAAGCCAACCCTCTTTAAACGCGGTTTCCGCTGCGTGTTGTCGCTCATCGTCATCGCTTCTAGTTCCTATGCCGAGCAAGCTTCTCACGAGGGAGTGAATCGCATCTTGTCCTTTGCCGGCCCCGAAAGGAAGCACTAGCCCTCGGTAATTTGCTACACCCCTCTCTGCGGCTACTTTTGAAAATTCCTCTACAAGCCTTGTTTTACCGATACCGGGTTCGCCACGCACATAAACCGTTTGTCCCTGACCATCAGCAATACACGTATCCAACATGCCTCGAAATTGATTGAGTTCAGCGCGTCGCCCTACCAGAGGTGTGCGGGTGATTTCAATGACTGCTTCTTCAACCGACTTAACCTGACGTAATGCATATACTGTGATTGGTTCTGAGATACCTTTGACCGACACAGGATTGAGCATATCGGCCTCAATTCTATGGCCGGCAAGTGAGCGTGTCGCAGCAGTGATATAGATTTCGCCAGGTTGCGCTACCTGTTCCATGCGTGCCGCTATTGGTACCGTAGGACCAGAAGCATCGTACTCAATCTTATCGCCTTCACCTACAGTAAGAACGACGACTTCCCCTGAATGCAGTCCCACTCGTATGTTTATATCCTTTGCGTAACGAACTTTGGCAGCGTAGTTCCGGGCAGCCATCTGCATTGCAAGAGCAGCCTCACACGCATCCAGTGCATGTTGCTCACTCGCTGCTGGCGCCCCAAACATCGCCATCACGCCATCCCCCATGAACCGGCAAACTGTGCCGCGGTTGTTCTCCACAGCCCGGCACATGCACTGAATCGCACCATAGACCAGCTCATGTGTTTCCTCAGCATCGAGATTTGCTGTCAATGCCGTAGAACCAGTAATGTCGGCAAAAAGCATGGTTACCGGTTTTCGCTCGCCGGGATTCCTCTCCCAGGCTGCAAGACCGGCATCTGATTCAATGTCTGACAAATTACTACCTGGACCTATGTCACTTGGCGGTTGAAGTGGCTTACCACCATCATCGGAAAGGGTTGCTATGGCTTTAAGAATTTTCTTGCGATGGCCAAGCGCGGCTACGCCGAGTTCCTTCAGATCGGCCTCTGTCAGTTCAGCTAGTATGCTTTGGTCTATGGCATTGTCGGTAAAGACTTCAGCGTATTGATCAAGACCTAGCTGTTTCAGCCATATAGTGATGTAACTCTCGGCCATACGTATAAAGAGTAGAAATTTTGATAAGTTGCCAGTTTACCGAAAAATCGTACGTCTGGTCGGGCTGGCATCAATAGGAGATAGCTAGGCGTAATAGTATTCGTCCGCTGCATGCGGAAAATCATTTGAAACATACGAACGGCTCATTAGGGTCGGAAGCTGCCGGTCAGTTTTGATTCCCCATTAGTCCGCTTACCAAGAGCGGTCGGAGTCGTGTTTAAAACTTTGACGGTTTTTCTTCCAGTTTATACTCAAAACAGCCATTACCAGAATATTGAAACCGTGGATTTCGACACTAAAATAGCTTTGATTGTTCGTGACGACCTTGAACTCTGGCAGAAACTAAACGTTACTGCCTTTCTCACCAGTGGCATCGTCGGTACAACCGATGGAATTATGGGGGAGGACTATAAGGATGCGAATGATGTTTCCTACCATCCTTTGGTGGTTCAGCCCATGATCATACTTTCTGCCTCAGCTGACGAACTCGCTCGAACCCGACGCCGGGCGGCTGACCGCAAAGTGCGGGTATCCGTCTATATCGAGGATATGTTTTTTACCGGACACGATGGAGCGAACAGAGAGGCGGTTGCAAAATACTCAACTGATGATTTACCTCTAGTGGGTCTTTCTATGCGTGGTGATAAGAAAATCGTAGATAAAATAACGAAGGGTTTGAAGCTGCATCAGTAACAGAAACTTCTGTCCGCTCAGGGCAATTTGTGGGCGTAAGGCGATCAGATCGCGAACGGCAATGAACGGGTCGGTAGCGGTTATCGCTGCTGCATCGCAGCGAGAGTAGACAACATGTCCGCTGTTAGGTGATAAGCAGCCTGAAACTCCAGACACTTTCACATATCACTAACCGCTGCTACGCCAAGCCTTAGCATCTTCTGTGGTTATTAGCTTGCCTCCGTAACCCCATGAACCACTTTGAATTTCGTGAATCCGAACTGTTGTACCGGCTTGGAGTGTTTCACCTGCAACTTCACCGAAAGCCTTAGTAACCTTTTCGATCATCAATAGTTTATCTTCGGCGGAGAACACGCCTTCCATTACTTGGATATCAATTGATGGCATATTTCTTCTCGATTTATTGAATTTAGATGAGTGATTCTAGACGGGAATTAACAACCAGTGGACGTTCCCCTTGGGGCAAGTTACACACGAAGCATGATCACACCGCAAAACTCGGCCAAGGGTCGGAAGCTGTCTATCATGTTAGATTACCCCTTTGAGGTGCATACCGCGGTAGCAAACAAGACAGATCAATTGTTCCGTGGTATTTGAGTAACCATAGACGGGCCGCAATTGTACGGGACATAATCACCCTGCAACGAATTTATTCAGTGTGGGAATGGTGGCAGATGAACACTACGATTAGAGACTTTGCCAACGAGGCTTTTTTTGACCCCCAAGAAGCAAGGAGCTACTGGGGTCGGTTTTCTGCCTTGCTTGGGATCGCCGCGATTATCGCAACAGTTGGTCTCTATCGGAACTCCGGTGCAGTTGTGATAGCAGCAATGCTCCTAGCACCGCTTATGACGCCGATTCTAGGTATCGCTAAGGCCTTGGTACTTGGTTGGATACCCCGCATGATGTACCTGCTGGCCGTTGTCCTCGTCGCCAGTGCTGCCACTATCGGGCTATCGTACGTGATCATGGCTATTGCCGATGCACCCCAAGGTATGCTGGTACCATCAGAAGTGCAGGCCCGTACAGATCCCGGTCTCGAAGAGTTGATGATCGCTCTGGCGGCAGGCATTGCCGGCGCCTATGTCGAGATGCGTCGTCAAGAGGTCAGCCTGCTTCCGGGAGTTGCAATCGGTGTTTCGCTGGTACCACCACTGGCGGCCGCGGGTATCTTGCTTTACTTTGGTAATACTGGAGGGGCTTGGGAGGCGACCTTCCTGTTTCTGACCAATTTGGCTGCGATTGTTCTATCAGCCTGCGGGGTTTTTCTTGTACTTGGCATACGCCCCGACATACGTGCTAAGGGACATGTAACGAAGGTCGGCCTGAGCACTTTTATCACCTTCGGTATTGTTGTGTTTCTCGCATTCGAGCTTGCCCAAGTTACCATCGATCGCTTTCGTGAAGCCAGAGACGAAGAGGCGGTAGTCACGGCTGTTCGACAATGGGCGGGGGATGAGCCAGTAGAGATTCAGCGTGTCGATGTGCTCAAAGAAACAGTGACACGCACCGTCGAACTCTGGTTGCTAGTCGATGTGCCTATTGACTTTGGCCGTGAGATCATGGCGCCTGAGGATATGATTCCGCTGGGATTGAGAGAACGGGACCTCAAAGATTACCTGCGACGAGTTCTTGGGCCAGATACCGACGTACAGTTCCGGCTCCAGTTCCGCTACGCGGGCGTTTTTGACTTGAGGACAGGGGAACAGGTCGGTGTCACTGTTCCTGCAGAGGGCCAGTGATCACCTAAAAGGCAAAGTATCAAACTAAGGAGTCCTGAAGCCTCTGTATGATGGATGGTAAGCGAATGATCGCATCGGGTCGATAAGAGAAGTAGCTACTGGATAGCAACAAAGTTGGAGTGTGTTCGCTCTAGAGATCAAAGCGGCCCCACTCGCAATAGTACAACTACCCCGTATTTCGCATGCCAGCCGCGATACCGTTTACTGTTACCAGCAGCGCGTCCTGTATGGATCCGTTATCCCCGCTTCGTATTCGTGCTAACAACTCCACCTGTAGAAGGTTAAGAGGATCGGTATAGGGATTACGCACACGGATGGATCTTTGCGTCACAGGCTCATGTTCAAGGGGGCTACTGTGCTCTGTTACCCTGAGCACCACGTTGTACACACGAGCGTACCTGCTGCGTAGTTCTTCTCCATATGGCCTGAGTTTTTCCGGTACCAATCGCTGATCGTATCGGGTTGCAACATTGGTATCCGTTTTCGCTAACACCATTTCAATGGCATCCAGCGTTGCAGCGAAAAAAGGCCAATCTCGGCGCATTCGTTGTAATGCCGAGATATCGTCATCGGAGATCACTCTTAGTCCGTAACCTGTACCTAACCAGGCTGGTAGCATTAATCGGGTCTGTGTCCAGGCAAAGATCCATGGAATCGCCCGCAAGTGAGTGATATCACGGCCCGGCTTACGGCGAGCTGGCCGACTGCCGATATTGAGCGTACCGAGTTCGTCTTCCGGTGTGGAGGCACTAAAATAATCTACAAACCCAGAATCCTCGTGGACCAGCTGGCGGTAAGTCTGCATAGACACCGCAGACATCCGATTCATGGCTTCACGCCACTCTGGCCTAGGGCTGGGCGGCGGTGCTAGCGTTGTTTCCAGCACTGAGCGTGCGTAAATACTCAAGGTCTCGTAGGCGATATCCGGCAACCCGAACTTGGCTTGCACTACTTCGCCCTGCTCGGTAACACGCAGCCGACCGTCTACGGAGCCCGGCGGTAGGGAACGGATGGCGTCCATGGCTGGTACACCACCTCTGGCTACGGTGCCGCCGCGACCGTGGAACAAAGTTAACTCGATGTCTTTACGTGCGGCCATCGCGGTAAGCTGCTCTTGGGCCTGATATAAACCCCAGGCGGCGGCAAACTGGCCGGCGTCCTTAGCGGAATCCGAATAGCCAATCATCACTTCTTGCCGGCTATTTGTGCGGCGGCGGTACCAGTCATGATCGAACAAAGTGGCGATGGTATCCGCCGCAGCGGACAAGTGTTCTACGCGTTCAAATAATGGCACCACTCGCAGCGGCTGTCGCACGCCACATTCCCGTTGCAGCAGTTCCACAGCTAGCACGTCTGAAGGTTGCGAGGCCATCGAGATGACATACGCACCCAGACAATCAGCGGGGATGTTGCGAATGGTTTTAAACGTATTCAAGACCTCCTGCACTTCGCTGGATGCGGCAAGATCCGCCGGGATCAACGGCCGGCGTCCTTCCAATTCCTCAACCAGGAAACGTTGGCGCGCTGGTTCGTCCCAGTCGGTGTAAGAACCTATTCCCAAGTATTCGGTAATGGTATCGAGCGCATCACTATGCCTGGACGCTTCCTGTCTTATATCCAATCTCACCAAGCCGAGCCCAAAACAATTCAGCCGTCGTATCAAATCCAAAAGACGCCCCTCAGCCACATCGCCGATACCACATTCGTGCAACGATTGATAGCAATCCTGTATTGGGGCTAGGACATCGTTGATAGAATCGATGCCTGGCTCATCTTCCTGGGGCCAATTGTTCAATTCGGCGTCAAGCCGACGCCGCGTGGCGGCCAACCGATCACCGAGTTGCCGCATGATCTCCCGGTAAGGTTCATGTGCATTGCCAGCCCGCTCACGCACTCGGACGTTCGCCCGATTCATGGACAGTTCGCGCCTGAGCTCGTTGACTTCCTGCCAATACAGGTCCGCCGCTGTCAGCCTGGCCATTAAGCACGCCTTGTAGGTCACCTCTGGCTTGACGTTTGGGTTGCCATCGCGATCGCCGCCAATCCACGAGTCAATGCGTAAGGGCGCAGCGTCGAGTGCCAGCCGTTTTCCAGCATGCTGCAACAACGCCCCATCAAGCTCGCGCAGTACTTCAGGAAGAATTTTCCAAATCGATTGTTCAACCACCACTAGACCGGAGTGCACTTCGTCTATCGGCGTTGGTCGCTGCCGACGTATTTCGTCGGTCTCCCATATGCTCAACACCTCGCGCCGCAGATCAGCCAATATGTCCTCATGCTCTACATCGGTGATATCCGGGGTATCTTTTTGCTTGAGCAGGTTGGCGATACGGTGATACTTCTGCGTCATGGTACGGCGTGTGATCTCAGTCGGATGTGCGGTCAGCACCAAACTGATTTGCATCCGATTGGCCACTTCCGCTATCGAATGGGCAGAGACGCCCTGGTCGAACAGGCCGGTCATGACACGCGAGAATATTCCACCCCTGGCCGCACGGTTGACCCGGGTCTGGTGGTGCTGTTCAGCGATATTGGCTAGGGATAAAAAATGACTGAATGCCCTAGCCAAATGGAAAAGCTGATCGGCTGATAACTCGGTCAACAAATCGGACAACGTCTCCCCATCGTACTCGTTACCGAGGCGCGCGGACTTTGCGATGCCGCGGACGCGTTCCACAAGATCGAATAGGGCCTGCCCCTCTTGGCTTATCAGTGTTTCCCCGAGAATATTGCCCAATAGGCGTACGTCATCCCGAATCGGAGTCTCATCCTGGGAGAGCCCGATAGGAGGCAGTGGGCTAGTATCGTATTGCGGCGATGACAAATCGAACTCGTTATCGTAGCGGACGGTGACGATTGGGCCGCCAGTTCCAGGGGCGGGCAATCCTAAGTAAGCGTTACTTACCTCATAATAGCACCCGCTTAAGGCAATCCCGAAACGCTACATCAAATGCTGCTTAGAGGGTCGAATGGCGCCAATGGGTCGACAAGAGAAGTAGCTGCTGCGGCGCAGCGGGATTCAAGCCATCTTCCGTTTATAGCGCAAAAGCAGACCTATCGAATCAAGCTAACGTTGTTCGAAAGCTAGTTTTGCACCGAGACCAATAAGTACGGTTCCACTGACTCGATTGATCAATTTAACGACTATGGGCCTGGACCGAACCCACACAGATGCCATGCCTGCAAAAAATCCGATCGGGGCTTTAACCACAAACGTCAAGATTGAAAAACTAACCCCAAGTGCAAGTAGGTAGAAAGTGGGATTGTGTATATCAGTAGAAATAAATTGCGGCAGAAAGGCGAAGTAAAATATGGTGACTTTTGGATTCGATATATTAGATAAGGAACCCTCCATGAAAAGTTTTCTGAATGACATATGATTTGATTCGGTTATCTCAAATTCATTTGTGCGGCTGAAAATGAGTCTAACTCCCAGATAAACGAGATATGTCGCACCTAGGTATTTGAGAATGGAAAAGAGAAGCTCAGACGCCATCAAGAGTGCACCCAATCCCAAGGCGGCCAAGATTGTATGCCCAAGCAGGCCGACACTCACACCAGCTGCTGTTACTATGCCTGCTTTGGCACCCTGGGTTATTCCTCTCGACATAACCAAAACCATGTCTTGTCCAGGAATTAAGATAACTACTAGGGATGTTAAAACGAAAAGAACCAGCTGCGATTCGTTCATGTTAATTCATTTGGGGGTATTTCGATTCATACTACTCCACACTCTATACAGACCTATTGATCAATTCCAGCGTGCTGGATGACTGCTTCTGGCTGAACCATCCGACCGACCGCAATGGGTCGACAAGAGAAGTAGCTGCTGCATTGCAGCGAGATTTGAATTGACGTCTGCTGTTGTGTTTTAAGCAGAGGCTGGCTTTCCAAACAGACAAAACAGTTGTGACTCCAAGAGTGAGGACCTGGCCAAGCCCAGGCTATTTCAACAACTCTGCATACTCGATACGATCATTCTAGGGTTGACCCATATGTGTGCTCTTTCGGCAAAATACAGAGGTCTTATGATTTCAAAGGTTCTGCTAAAGCTGGATGCGAACTATACCGATTACAACGTCTGATGAACCGAGAGCTATAGAAATTCTCGCGAATGCTTTTGCCGATGACCCGGTGATGAACTGGGTGTCAGATTCTTCGGGCTTTTTGAGAACACTCTTTGAGCTGGCCGTACGAGTGTTTGCTTCGCACGGCCTCTGCTACTTTGATTCAAGCAAGATAGGAGTAGCTCTGTGGATGAGGCCTGGGAAAAAGCTGCATTGGCCGATTTCATTTGGTAGCGCAATTAGATTTGCTCGAGCCGTAGGCATCCGCTCGCTGTTTAGACTTTATATCTTGAACTCAGCAATATCCAAAGCTCATCCAACTGAACCACACTACTATCTGTTTGCAATCGGTGTTCAGCCTTCGGGGAAGGGGCAGGGGATCGGAACTAAACTAATAGCACATGTTTTGCACAGATGTGATGTAGAACGAGTCCCAGCGTACTTGGAGAATTCTAATAAGCGAAATCTTCCTCTGTACGAGAAACTCGGCTTTAAGATCATCGAAACTGTGCGATTAACTAATGACGGCCCCTTAATTTGGTTAATGTGGAGAGAACCGTGTTCTTGATTGATCACTACAGACTAACACCGGCGTCAAAATGCGTAGATAGCGCGCAACATTGCCTCTGATTTCGTCGAGTCGTTTTCCTTTCCGATACCCACGCCAGCCTGAACACTGATTTGATCAGTGGCGGTCCAATGGATTTGCGGGATGAACTCGAGTTTGTCAGTGCGGCTAATATCAGCGCGCAGATTCAGTTCGATACCGAGAGTAAGTCGGTCTGTCGTGGTAGCGAACACCGAACCGTTGAATACAAATTTTGTCTCACCCTCGCGATTTATCGGCTCCCGCAGCCCAACCATCAATAACGTACTCCACACAGGGCTGAAGCGATATGCGGGTATATAGAGGGCGACAATATCTGTTGTCTTTTCGGAATCGTCTCGTTCGACAACGAGCTGTATTCCATGAATGAACTGTTGGGCCAAAGCCCTACCCAGCGTGAACTGAGCCGCAGTACTCCAGCCAGTCTGAGTGCTGTCCTCGAACTCGATCTCAAGTTCGAGCCCGACACCGTCTGCTATAGTGCCTTCCACCTCGGGTACAGATATAACCTTGCCATCACTCGTGGGGATACGGAAAATCGAGTTGACTTCCACCTGTCCCCGTTTCGTACCGAGTGGTAGGGCCATATCGAACAGCAACGGCTCTGGAATAGGGACGGTTTCCCATTCCGACGATTCCATCTGTCCCGATTGCGCATTCACAGCGTGGATAACGAACAGTTGTGTCAGCAGTAACGTCTTGACGATGCGCAACATCACTCCCACCGCGTTTGGGGCCATTGTGTTGGGTCAAGCAATTGTTCTGATCTTAGTGACGGTCAGCGTTCACGAATGATGAGTCATAAAAGCAGAGAGAGTATTATCGCTGGTCTGCGCCCGACACCTCGCGATTGCGGCAGAAAGCTTGGCAGGAGTTGCAGGAGACGCACAGGGTATGGTCAGTTGCCGTCCGCGTCGACAGGTCGTATGGCACCGGTTGGACAGACGCCAATGCAGCGTTTGGAAACTGCGTCAGCGCCTTCGCGGCATAACCGCCCAGGGAAACGATCACGGCCTTTGGACGGCGGGCGCTTCCTGCAGGTCAGCGAGGACGAAGTCTCGAGTCAGCACCGAAAGCTGCCGGTAGAACTCGGTGCCAGTGCCCGTTCGCATGGCTTCTGTGAAGGGGACGATCCAACGACCAAGGTGTTCGTGGAGAAATCTGCACTTCAACGCGGAGAGCTGGTCTCGGTCAGCGATGTCTAAAAGTGCATCACCGAGGCGGGCGTTTAGCAGATACAGGAATTCCATCTCTACGATCACGTGGTCGGGCACTTCGGTAAACGCCTCGTCGATCGTGAATCCGCCTTCGCGGTAAAGGGCTAAAGCCGCCATGGTGGTATCGCCCATTACGATGTTACTGCCTTCCAGGTATACCGAAGCGTAGGGTTTGGAACGAGTATTATAGGGACCGAGGAACAGACGGGTATAATCGATGCGCAGATTCTCGAGGCTGGTTTCAAGAAAATACCCGCCCAACGCCCGTGCCGCAGCGGCTTGTTCAACGTCAAGAAGCGAAAGCGCCCGCTCCAGCCGGCCAAAGACGTCCTCTTCCACAAAGGCCGCCTCCGGTTCGTAATAACAGACACTGAGCAGACGGTAGACATCCGCTTTGGCAAGATGTCGGCGTTGGGTGTCGTTGCGAAGATCTACCATGCAAATCCCTGTCAGGCAAAACGCTGGGGTCAACGACCCCAGCGCCGGTTCATGGACCATGCGATCCTCAAGCAGCGGGATCGTTGTAACTGCGAATGTAATAGACGTTGGGCTCGGTTCCCTCTTCCTCCTTCAACCGGGTGGACTTGTGGGCGGCGAGAACCTTCGAGATTTTGCTCTCGGGGTCGTTCTGGTCGCCGAAGATCCGGGCATCGGAAGGGCACACCTCAACGCAGGCCGGTAATTCGCCAACGACGGTTCTGTGGTAACAGAAGGTGCACTTCTCGATGATGCCCATGTTGCGGACTGGCGGGTAGTCGCCCGAATTGAACATGTTTTTGCCGGGCGGCGCCGAACCGACCCGCTCCGCCACCTCGGCTCCGGATGCCGTACACTCGGCGATGGCCACGGTATTGTCGATCCACTCCGGATGGACAGGTAGATCGAACGGATTGAAACTGATAACGCTGAAACTACCTCCGTCGAGACTGGTCTCGTCCAGCTCTTGGGAACTGTAAGGGCAGGCGTCCAGACAGGCCCCGCAGCCTATGCATCTTTCCTGGTTGAAGAGGACCGTGCCATCAGGCGCCGTGAACATGGCTTTTGGCTCGGTGGGACACTCTTCGATACAGGGCGCGTTACTGCAATGATTGCACAGCACCGGCATTTGTACATAGGTTGTGTTCGGGAACTCGCCCTCCGTTTGCATGGTGAAGTCGGCCCAGTTGAAGCTTTGCCCATGGGCGCGGGCCTGGGTGTTGTTCTCTGCCTTGCAGGCCAATGCACAACTGCCACAGCCTACGCATTGGTGCAGGTCGATTACCATTCCGTATTTAACTGACATGGTTTGATCTCCTAAATTATTCGGTCGACATTAGATTTTCTGGATGCTGACGCGTGACACGGCGTGGCGGGCCGTCGAGCCGCTGAGGCGGTCGTAATCGGCCGGCAGCAGTTCATTGTTGTTGAAACCGCGCGCAACATGTTTGCTGTAGTCCTCGCTGGCTAGCCGTCCATACGCCCAGTGTCCCATGCCGAATGTCTTGTTGACTGTGCCCGGCCGTACGCCTTCCCAGAGCTTGACCTGAATTTTCACGCTCTTTTCTGGGGAGGTTACCTCTACCCAGTCTCCGTTTTTTAGATCCAGTGCCTTTGCGTCCTTGGGGTTGATCTTGAGGACATCCTTGTGACTGATATCGCCCGGATCGACCTTCTTGAACTCATAGAACTCGGCAAGGTTCTGCGATCGGCCCTCGCGGCTCAACCGGCTGCGGCTGTCCATGAAGACGAAAGGATATTCCTTTTCATCACCGTGGTATTTGGCCGGCTCCCAATGCGGCATGAAGACTTGCTCGCCTCGCCCCTCGTACTGGGTCACTTCCATGACCTCGTCGATAGTGACCTTGTGCTTCTCGGCGTGTGCACCCAGCACCTTCTTCAAGGTTTCGCTGTAGAACTCGAATTTCTTGGTCTCGGTTTTGAAGCCCTTCTCCCACTTCTTCTTGAAGGGATACTGGTCGGACTGCCACAAGCCGATCTTCACGAATTCCTGCCATCCGTTGATTTTCTCGCCGCTATGGTACTTGGCGGGATTCCACTGCTTTTCGGTCATGACCTTGACGACGATTTCAGCGAACTGTGCCTCGTTTTCGGCCGCCTTGCCGGATTCAGGATCTTTCAATTCGGTTTGAAAATAGTCGAACAGGTTTGGGAAGCCTTTTTCCTTCAGCTTCCTGGCCAGCATCCAGATCACTTCGGTTTCATCGGTGCGGGTATCCCACAGAGGCTTGACCATGGGTCGTTGCAGACCGATATAGCTGTAGCGGTTGAACTTGGTCGGGATAAAACCCCAGCGCTCGAACATATGGAATGAAGCCGGCAGAACGATGTCGGCAAACTGGGTCATCTCCGAGGGATTGGTCACGATGTGCGCGAAAAACGGAACTTTCTCCAACGCCTTTTCCCAACGGGTAGCGCCGGTGCACGAAAAGGGGAAGTTGTTCCAATAGCCGATTGCTACTTTGATCTCATTGGGGTTCTCGTCAAGGATCCCGTCGGCCGCACGGTTGGTGACCACGCCGCCGCCCGGTTTCTTCTTGAGGGACGGGAATTCAAGGGTGCCACGCTGGTCGATCTTCTTGTGTTTCAGACCTTTTTGTGCAATGTCGTCCAGGTAGGGCTTGTACTTTTCTTTATACAGCGGGATGTGGGTATAAGGTGCCTTCATTTTCTGTAATGTGCCACCCTTGTTGTCGGCGCCACCGACCAGGCCGTTGAGGGCATGGGCCGCAAGGGCTCCGTAGGCGCCGCGGGGCTGCATGGACGCTCCGGGCGCCATCCAGCACATGACGTTCGGCGCTGCTTTTCCGAAACCGATGGCCACGCGCCGGATCTGTTCCGCGGGCACCAGGCAAACTTCTTCCGCCCATTCGGGGGTGCGGTCCTTAAGTTCAACGTTCCACCACTTGACAACACCATGGGTGAGTTTTTCGTCGAAAGCGGCCTCGTCGACTGTCGCGCCGGCTTTGAAGGCGTTGACACCGTCCTTGAAGTCGCCGACGAACTCACGGCTCCACAGTCCTTCGGTGAGGATGACATGAGCCAAAGCGAGGGCGAGCGCACTGTCTTCCCCCGGTTTGACAGGCATCCACTCGTGGGCCTTGGAGGCGGTCGCCGAAAGGCGCGGGTCCACGGCAACAACCGTTGCCTGATCAAGAACCTTGCCCCATTGCCGGATGGCGTTGGGAACCTGGCGGTTCGAAGCAATCGGATCGGCGCCGAAGCAGATTATATATTTGCTGTTTTCAAGGTCGTAATCTCGATAGTCCCAATAACCTTCGGTGTAGTAGGAACCAAACTTTTCCGCTTCGGCGCAAATGGCGCTGTGGGAGATGTTGTTGGGAGAGCCGAAGATTTTCGGCAGCGCGTCATAGATAACGTCGCGGCAATAGGTGTAGCGACCGCGCATCAGCATGAATTTGTGCGTTTCGTCGTTGTTGCGCAGCTCCATCATCCTATCGGCGATGGTATCCAATGCCTCGTCCCAGGATATGGGTACGAACTTCGGATCGACGCCGCGACCCTTCTTCGGGTTGGTGCGCTTCATCGGTACCTTGATCCGGTCCGGGTCGTACATTTGTCCGATGCCAAGCTGGCCGCGTGGGCAGAGATAACCCCCGCTGCTCTTGGAGAGGTGGTGACCACGTACATTGACCACCCTGCCGTCCTGGACGAACGCTTCGGCGGGGCACCATGAGGTACAGCCCTGGCAGAGGGTCGGCACCCATTTGCCTTCGCCCGGGGAGGCCGGTTTTGGTGAGGGGCCATCCGCGATTGGTGTCGCGGCGATGGCGTTGGGCACCATTGCTGCGGTCATAATTACACCGCCAGTTGCGCCCGAGTATTTGATGAAGTCTCTTCGAGTCAGTTTCATAGTAGATCTCCAAATTGTTCTGCCCGGGATAACCAGGGCAGCGATTAATATTCTGTAAGACTACCTTTGCTTCGTAGTTTCCTGTCCCCGTTTCATTTGTGACTGAATGACTATTCTTCTTGTTCGACTTCCTCCCATCCTGTGATCATTGCCTTGATATGTGTCAACGGTGTATCGCCGATGGTCACCAGATAGACATGAAAAATCAGGAAACTGAAGATCAGGTAGGCCGCAACCGTGTGCACGACCGCGACAACCTCCAGACTGAGGAAGGACGCTAGCCCCAACGCCTTCCAGTCGTTGTAAAAAAAATAGAGCAGCCCCGAAATCCAGATGGCCGGATTGATCAGTACCCATAACAACAGATAAACGAACCGTTGCAGGGGATTGTGCTTTTGAAGACGGCTCTTGTGATAGGGGTGCGGTGCGTTGTTGAATATATCCACGGAATAGAAGCGGACAATGGTAACGACACGGTCGAAAGTCGGGATGTACTGCTTCCATTCGCCGGTAGTGGCGTGCCAGAAAATGGCGAAGATCCACAGACCGATCAGCACCCACGCGGCGGTAGTGTGCAGTTGCACGGCCGACTCGTATCCGAACAATACGTAAAAAGCATGGATTTCGAATCCCGTGAGCGCCATGAAGATGATCAAGCTGGCCTGGGACCAGTGCCAGAAGCGTTCGAAACGGGCGTAGAGATAGATTCTGTTTTTCATGATGGACGCCTCCTACCGTTGTTTCGCACCTTCATCAGGACACGCAATGTACCGTGACCCAAAACCACCAGGACCGAGCTCCCGATCAAGAGGAGACCGAAGATATCTAAGATGGCACCGGTGCCCGTTCCCGGCATGAAGATTCCCGGAACGCCGGCCATCCGACCGTTTCTGCTGTGACAGGAAACGCAGGTAAGGGAATCTTCTGCGGGCGCGATCGTATGATTGACGGGATTACGCATTTCGGTTTCAACAAATCCGACCTTGCCGCTGAATTCCCGGCCGGCCGCCTTCATTCCGGCACCGACTGAAGCGGTCCAGTCATAGGCTTTCCAGAAGGCATCGTCTTTTTTTCCGAACAGACGCACCGACGCAAGCGTCTCGTTGATTGCATCGATGGGTTGTTTCCCACGCAACGTCTTGACCGGCCAAATGCGGGACTCCGGGTCATCGGAAGAGCCGGCGAGGGTGTTCAACTGTACTACACTAGCGGGATCGATCTTGTCATCCATTGTCAGGTATTCGATTTTCCCATTGAACCAGACATAGTCCGGTACCAGATTCTCGCTCCACTGACTGCCTCCCCGTTGAGATGAATAGATGATGCGTCCCTCACCATCCTTTTCGACGATTTCCTTGCCGGCATCGTTCAGGCGGCCCGCTGTCGACCAGTCCCAATAGGTTTTCGTTGGACGACCTCCACGCGCCAGCGCGGGGATGTGACAGGTCTGGCAGGCGATGCGGTCGACGTGATCATTCAGCTTGACGTTGGCGCTGTCCGGATGGGGTGCCAGACCATGGCAGGATTCACACGTGGCCCGGCTGCCACCAACGACGTCAATGCCGTGTGTGTCCTTTGCTTCCGGGGCATAGCGGGTGCCTCGCATCTGGTGTCCTTCTGCTTTGTGGCACGTGGTGCAGGAATAGTCGAGGCCGTCCTTCGCCATGTGCACATCGAGGTGACGGCTGGCGCTCAGTAGAGAGGTATCGAGATCGCCATGTTTAATGCCATCTCCCCCGTCGCTGTAGAAATGGCATGAACCACATGATGCAAGGTTTGGTTTACCGACACGCTTTGCCAATTCGGAAAGATTCGGCTTCCGGACTACGTCACGGGACTTGGATTTATCGAACTCCACATGGCAGGCTGAGCATTTGACACGCAATTGATGCATCTTTTTCGATGCATAGGTACCAGTGGTGTCATGACAGGCGAGGCAGTCAACCTGTTCCTCGGCGGAAAAATCGAACGTTTCCTCAGTCCATTCATTACCGATGTGACAGCGGGCGCAATAAGGTCCGTTTGACGAGACCGAGATCAATGTGCTGTTCAAAAGATTTCTTTTACCCAGCGATTGCCCCGTTTCTTCGTTCGTAAACTCCCAGTTCCAGTGGGTGGAGGTGTGCACCTGTTTGGCAGCCAGGTTGTGGCAGCTGAGACAGGCCTTTGTTAACTCCCGGCCCGACTTGAACCGCTGCGCCAGGGCTTCGAACGTGGAATGGTCGGCAGTTGACTGCGACCGCAATGCGGAAGGGGCGGCTTCCGCCGGTTGCTCGGATGCACCGGAGGGGAGGCTAGTAATCAAACCTATGGCAAGTATCAACGCCAGACACCGTTGCTCCCTATTCACCATGAAAACCTGCTGATTCGGTAAAAACGGCTTGGCAATGTTGTGAACCCACCGATGTGCCTACTATGAACACTTCGCAACTCGACACTGGTAGTTTCTGACTACCGCTTGACGCCACAACCTTCAGAGGTTTGTTTTGCATAAAATTCACGAAACACACCAACCTGATGAAGCTTATTAGTTATCTTAATCATCTGGGACTCCTCGTATCTGGTCTTGAGTCCTGACAGTGCTTCGTCTAATAAATTTATCTATACGGCAATCACCACAGGCAAGTTTTGATATAGATCAATCCAGCGTGAGTTGAACGCAAACGTGACTCAAAGTGACAGGAATGGACTGGTCGTGACTGGAGTGCGTCACGATATTGTCGCGTTTTGTTTAGCGTGAGAGGGCAGGGGAGTCAGCTACCTAGAGCATCTGATTAAAAGCAGATCGTCACGCACTGTTTATGAGGATTTCAGGTCACGTTGCGATTTTTTAGACGGTTATTTGGACACTTTTCAAAAATCGGTTAGAGAGATTTCTCGTATTCTTTATATATATGTCTGCTCTTAACCCAAAAGCAGAAGCTTTATTTCTTATCCTTTAACAGAGCACAACTTCGGCTTCCGACTCAAAACGGTCTTAGGTGAGTGATATAGATTTAACTCGTACACATATTCTTCACATGATTCGTGAAACTATTTCGGTCATTCGCACCTAATGGAACCACAAGACAGTATAGTGGTCGTAGTGAAGGGCCTCCCTAAATTACACGCCTCTAATCGCACAACGTCACAACACCCCCGAGGGAACAGAGCATGTCAAAAGATAGTAAGAACTTTTCACGCCGTGAATTTTGTCAACTCGGATTAGGGTTCGGGGCTGGGTTAGCTGCCCTATCAACCTTGGGCAGGTTTCCAATCGCTTCCGCCGCTGAGTTTAGTCAGAACGAATTGTCCTATCTGCCAGCTTCTATCCAACTTGAGCTGTTTCGACGCGGAATGCTATCCCCTGTGGATGTTTTGGAGGCTCAGATTGCGCGTATCGACAGATACGAGTCCAAGGTCAATGCAATTACGTACATGCACTTCGATGATGCCCGTCAGGCTGCTCGAGAATCCGAGCAACGCTGGAGAAACGGCTCGGCGCGTGCACTGGAGGGCATCACGGTTGGCGTGAAGGACGAGCACGGTAAAGCGGGCTGGATAGTCACCGAGGCGTCGAAAACGAAGGCAGACAATCGGCTTGACGAGGACGATCCACTTGCACAGCGGTTACTGGAAGCGGGGGCGATCTTGCATATCCAGACCACCGTGCCCGAGTTCTATCTCCATTTCTGTACATGGTCAGGGCTTTGGGGGGTGACGCGCAATCCATGGAATCTCGCGTACTGCACTGGTGCCTCGTCGGGCGGTTCTGGTGTCGCCTTGGCAGCGGGGTTTTGCACCATCGCAACGGGTTCGGATATGGGGGGATCCATCCGGCTTCCCTGTAGCTGGAACGGGTTATACGGATTCAAACCGCCCTTCGGACGAATCCCGACTCCACTACCTTTGGCACCATATTCTGGTAGTGGTCCGATGGCGCGAACCTTTGAAGATATGGTGAGGATGCAGAATGTAATCGCTCATCCTCATGCAAGCAGCGTTACTACCCTTCCTCATCAAGAATTGCCTTTACGATACCCATCCGTTAAGGGAATGCGGATCGCATACAGTCCTGACGAAGGTTGGGCGGATGTCGATCCTGAAGTAGTCAAGGCGACAAACGATAGTGTTCAGATTCTCCGTGATCTCGGCGCCACAGTAGACGAGGTCGATTTCAAGTTAGATATCACCGCCGGCGATATAAGCACAGCATTTGCCGAACTGGCGTTATCTGGACCTCTTGGCGCTATCCTGGCAACTTTCGAGGATCGTGCAGATGAACTGACCACATATGCACGGAAATTCGTGCAGAAAGCAGCGAGCGGTGAATATGGTGCAAAAGCCGCACTTTCTTATCAGAACAATGCAATTGCTGGTCACGAAGCATTTACCAACCAAATCTGGAGTAAAGGATACGAAGCGTTCATTACGCCAACGGTGGCTACACCACATCTTGCTGCCGACTATGACTACACCAAGGACAAACCAGTAATCAATGGTAAAGAGGTTCACCCACTATCAGGCCCGATCCTGACACCGTTGTTTAATCTTTTAAACTGGTACCCAGTGGTGAACGTTCCCACGGCCCTGTCATCGAAGAATGTGCCCATGGGCATGCAAATCGTCACCAACTCCTATCAGGATCGGACTGCGATGCGGGTTGCGGGTGACTACGCTTTGGCGGCACCGCAGTTTTTTACTGGTAATCTAGTCCCCGATTTTCGGGAGAGCTAAGAACGAATCTGTCTGCTATTGGACATACCAGTAAGCGGTCGGCGCTAAAGCATGCGACTAAACGATTTTCATGGTCTGTTTTTGGCTTAAAGTGGAGGTTAGACTAACTCACGACGGTTTATTTAGCTTTTGTAGCAGCAATCGCACATTATCTTGTTGCTTATCAGAGTGCTCTACTGCCGGTTGTTGCTTTGTTTGCTCCTGTCGACACTCCCTTCTGGTCTGACTAAACTGCCGTCTTCCATATAAATACCTCCAAATTCCATCTTTACTGATCCCGGGCCGAGCTCATAGCAGACAGCTCTGGTACTACTCTATTAAAAGTTAGATCACCGGCTTTGGCCTTGTCTATCACCGTCATCAGGATGTCCGGGGTATGGGTCTCCATCAGCCGTATGTATTCGGCTTTCTTGGATGATGTGAGTGTTCCCTTCTTGCGGCCCGGGCCACCACGGTGACCTGGCGCGAATCGACGTTAGCTGTTCGAAAGTTGCGAAATCCATCGGCAGCTAGGGCTCCATTGCAGGCTGTTGAAAACGACTAGTTAACTTTGCTCTCAACAAATCTATACTACCGCCACAGTTACATGTTCCAAACACAATTAAATGAGAACCGATGACATACGAATAGTCAAAACGCGGCCGCTACTTTCCCCCGCTATCCTTATCGAGGAAATACCGCTTAGCCCTCAAGCGTTGGAACTGGTATCGGCCAGCCGCCGCACAGTGGAATCGATACTCGACAGACGGGATAAACGATTGATGGTTGTAGTGGGGCCTTGTTCGGTGCACGACCCAAAGGCTGCACTCGCGTATGCGGAAAAACTGAAGTCGCTTGCCGACGAGGTTTCGCAAAAACTTTTTATCGTGATGCGTGTGTACTTCGAAAAACCACGAACCGTGATGGGTTGGAAAGGTTTGATCAACGACCCGGATCTAGACGGCTCGTTCCAGATCAACAAAGGTCTACGTTTGGCGCGTCAATTGCTTGCGGACATATCCGCCATTGGTTTGGCAGCCGGCACGGAGTTCTTGGACACAACGTTTGGGCAGTTTTATGCTGATCACATCAGTTGGGGTGCAGTGGGGGCCCGCACAGTTGAGAGCCAGATTCATCGTGAGTTGGCATCGGGATTGTCGATGCCGGTGGGCATTAAAAACCGTACTGACGGTAACGTGCAGGTGGCAGTGGAGGCGATTCTGGCTGCCCGTACTCCACATTTGTTTCCTTCCCTGACCAAAGAAGGCGCCCCCGCGATTCTAGAAACCTCCGGTAATCCCTATTGTCATCTTGTACTTCGTGGAGGCAGTGAATCAGGACCTAACTATCATGCGCGAGATGTGCGTACCGCGCTGAACCTTTTGCACAAGGCTAATTTACCGAAGACAGTGATGATTGACTGTAGTCATGGTAATAGTGGGAAACAGCCCGAGCGCCAGATCGAAGTGGTGAAGTCGATAACAGAACAACTCAAGGACGAAGAGTGCCATATACGTGCTCTCATGCTGGAAAGCCATTTAGTTGCCGGCAGCCAAAAGCCGGACGCCTCGAACCTGATATTCGGAAAGAGTGTGACAGACGCTTGTTTGGGATTCGACGATACCGCGAACCTGCTCAGGGAGTTCGCTGCTGCCATCGCTTAGCCCGTAATCTGTAATACGCGATTTTATCCATGCCGATGAAGGAACTTGGTGTACTCAAGCGATGGAGTGAAGCATAACTGAACGTCTCGAATCAGTTGGCTTGAGATGGTGGATAACCAAACCTGTTCTTGAAGGCTGTGGAGAAAGCCGATCCCGAAGAGAATCCAGTAAGGTGTGCGACTTCCGAGAGCATCAGGCGACTATTGTTGAGTAACTCCTTCGCTCGAACAAGCCTCAATTCACGGTAGCGTGCCATGGGTGTGACACCACGTTCTCGTGCAAACACCCGAGCGAGAGTTCGTTTGTGCATATGTACAGCACCTGCTATTTCGTCGAGGCTGAGAGGGGCTTGTAGGTTCTGTCGCATGAGTATTTCAACACGCTCGACTGGGTTTGCGCGGGGTGTAAGCCTGTCCATCTGTGCTGGTCTTCCAGATTGGTAGAGTATGTGTGCAACCTCACCGGCGACGAAAGCTGAACAAAAACGGCGAATGACGGAGAGTACGGTCGTGGCTGCGGATAACCCGCCGGAAGATGTGAAATATCGACCATCAACTACTGCACCTGTACTCGACAGTGTCAATTCCGGGTAACTGGTTGCAAGAACAGCCTCGTGCTCCCAGTGAATGGCTAACTCTCTACCACGTCCCAAGCCCGCATGGGCGAGCAAAACTGTTCCCGTGTCCACTGCCCCGATCACGGCGGCGTGTTGCTGTTGCGTGCGAAGCCAAGCAATAACCAGGTCATTGACCGAAGATTCAGGGCAGTACCCCGCGAC
Organism: Arenicellales bacterium; assembly: GCA_030066885.1. Taxonomy (GTDB): domain Bacteria; phylum Pseudomonadota; class Gammaproteobacteria; order Arenicellales; family JAANXG01; genus JAHEKE01. The sequence goes on from JASJAT010000053.1 coordinate 26,708, forward strand.
CACAAAAGCGATATCGAAAGCCATAGGCGGGTTGACAAGAGAGTCAGGGCGATAGACCCGGCCGTTGCTTGCTTCCACGCCGTCTGAATACTCTGCAACGATAGTCCAGTCAAATCTCTCGCGCTTCTCCACCCGATTCGCGATCCTAAAACCATCTACTAAGAGGTCAAGATGCAGGGCTGTGAAGCCTGGCACAACCAAAATACCGACGCGGATGGGCTGTATATTTGTCACTTTAAATAAAGTAATTGTCAATAAATTAGAATGCAAGAGCACCCGTAGACAGTATGCTGGGCAACGCGAAACAGGTCCCTACGAGAGAAATAGTCTATGTCGACAGCACTTGATCTATCGACTTCTAGCGCCCGTCAGCAGTCGATTTCCAGCAAACCAGATAACAGGTCTGAGATCGAATGGCAGGCCCGCGTTGATACGGCAGCATGCTATCGGCTGATGGCGCTTTACAGGATGACCGATTTAGCCAACGGGTTTATCGGCACCCGCGTTCCCGAGACAGACGACCAGTTCTTGCTGGCACGCTATGGTGAGTTCAATGAAGAAGTGACTGCATCCTCGCTTCACAACCTGCCGATTAAGAGTTGGCCAGGGGCGGAACGTGGCACCGACATGAACGCGGCGGCTGTCTCGATGGTCCAAGCAACACTCAAAGCACGCCCAGATGTGAACTGCGTTCTGCATGCCCACACCAAATCGAGCATGATCCTTGCGAGCTTGCAAACAGATCTATTGCCAATAAGCCAAGCGGCAGTCATGTTAAAAGGACTTTGGAACTTTACCGAATTCGAATTCGATTGTGGCGATAAGTTCTGTGATCAACTGTTAGCAGATCTTGATGACTTGCCGGTGCTCCTGATGCGCAACCATGGCATGTTTATCGCGGCCAAGTCGGTACCGGAAGCTTTCTTTATGGCGTTCTACCTCAATCAGGCCTGCGACATTCAGGTCTGCTGTATGCAGACCGGCGAGAAAATCCACATCCCCGCCGATCACAAAACTGATGCTTGGCACGAAGGCTATCACGACAATCCCTGGTGGGAGTATGACGGTAGTCGTGAATGGCCCGCCTTATTGCGGAAGCTGACGCGTGAATTGCCAGGCTACGACCTTTAAACCTGGGATCGAAGCGGTCGTCATCTGATACAACGAAACGCTGATATTGACCAGCACTTTATATATAAATCCCCAAGAGTCCGTTGAGGGTCGATCCAGGTTGAGCCTCGTTTACGGGAAATAACGGAGAAATAATGTGACGACCCTCACTATTGAAGAGCTAAAAGGGCTCGCAGAACAGACCTCAATCGCATCGGTTTCTGACGTAATGAAGCCGAAAGCTTATCAAGTAATCATTCCGGGTTTAATTGCAGTCCGGCCAGAGAAAAAATTATTTGGTCAGGCGGTAACCGTTCGGTCCTTGCCAGCCCGAGAAGACTGTATTGCGCATACTCAAAAAACCTTTGCTAACAAGGTTCCAAACGGTGATCCAATGATGTACGCCTTACAACTCTGTGGCCCAGGAAAGGTGCTGGTTGTTGACGCCAGTGGTTATTCCGATGCGGCGATTGGTGGTGATATGAAATTCGCAATTATCGAGGCACTCGGCGGTGAAGGTTTGGTAACAGACGGCGCGATCCGCGACCAACGTGAATTTCGCGAAGAGTTTAACTTTGCAACTTACTGCAAAGGTTTTACCCCATTGGTGGGCACGGGTCGTATATTGTATGCCCATGATGTTAATGTAGACATCAACTGTGGTGGCACTCTCGTCCGGCCAAACGACTATATTTTTGGTGACGGTGATGGTGTCATTGTAATTCCAGAAACCCAAATCGAGCGAACGCTTAACGCAGCTATTGCAACAGAGAAGCTTCACCGTTATATCCGCGATAAAAGTGTGCGTGAGAAAGTCACATACGGCGATATCGTATTGAGGCAAGCCGAGTGGATCGATGACTATTTAGCCTGGGCGAACTTAACCCCAGAACAGAAAGTCACTTTGGAGCATTGAGCTGGACACAGACCCGCTAGGGCTTTTTATCTCAGGATTAACCGCATCTAATCAGATAGCTATCATGGTTCGCCTACAACCGTTAGTTTAGTAAATGCGAACCCCGATGGTTTTCGGGAATTTATCTTGATTTCAACAAACCACCATAGGCCCCGTATTCATCTTGCTTTACCGTATATCTTTGTACCCACGTGGTCGAAATCATGGTGTATCAATACATGGTGAATGGCCTGTGTGATCTTTTCTCCGCCAATGGCGGAAGGTTCAATCGGTGAAAGATGCGAGTAGTCCTCAGCCGTATCGCAGACTAACCGCAAGTCAATGATCGGAAGCCCACGAGATGTTGCCTCTCGAACGATTACATCGTTGAAAAGAGATAGTGCCGACGAAGCTGATGCGTGTGTCATCGCCTCCATGTCCGGCACCGCATCATATATCGTACATATCGTTGTCGGGAGGTTTCTGGAAACGATGTCATCCAACATCTCGCTGTAGTTTTGAATAAACTTAGCTTGAACTTCCTTAAGTGCAGCCAGCAGGGATTGTGCGGGTCCATCGTGATGCAGGACGGGTATGGCTTCCAGTGCATCGTTCCCTCCCACACTGACAAACAGATGAGTCGCATCGTCGGGAATGTTTTGTGCCTGCCCACTTACGTGTTGGGTCATATGCCCGTCTACAGCGAGCAGGTCAGCACTTCCACTGTCTCCGAGTTTGGCGTTTAACTGCTCGACAACGGCCGGTTCTCCAGGCACGTAAACCGCATTGTCGAATATTGAATCTCCTAGAAGGATAACTTGGAACACACCTAGATCCTCATCTCCACTCTTAACCATAGCAACAATCCATAATAATGCTTATTCAGGCCTCCCATTCACAATTTGGATGAAACTTGTGTATCCCTCATAAAAGGACATACCCGTGATCACCATGCCTCAAATGCACAGGGCAACCACCCCGAGACTGATTACAGTGTCGTGCAAGCGCCAACAGTTTAGATGCCTAAATATTTTCCTTGCCCATGCTTGAGCTACAGACTTTTGTAGAAGTTTTGGTGTCCGTCGCAAAACCTCTCCGACGGACACCAACACGCTACTTACGCTCGTTTTTGAATCGTAGCCAAAATACCTCCGGGCCATATTTGGACCCAAAGTGAGTTTTGACTACTAGGGGAGGGACCTCTTCTAAAAATAGCATTCTATATCAGAGGTTTATTTGGTGGAGGGGAGGAGGATTGAACTCCAGACCCTCGCATTACGAAACCAAAGTTCCTTAATTGCTCTTAAAAAATAAACAAGTTACGTACACCGATCCAACGCAAACGTGACTGAAAGTAACAGGAATTCACAGGAAACGACTGGGCTACGTCACGATTTTGTCACGTTCGACTGGTTCGTTCAGGAACTGTAAGCCGCGCAGGCGGCAAACAGATCCTCGACCCCGTCCAGATCCTCTGCAAAAGGACAACTGACTTCACGCTGATGTTCGAAATATTTGCCTGTGTGCCGACGAACCGATTCATGTGTCGCCAGCCATACCGGAGTCCGTGCCCCTTGGTCGGGCGACTCGTGTCCACCGAATCCTAGGTTGTTGCTCAGTGTTGAATTGACATCACCGGGGTGGCATGCGTTGACCGTAACACCGAAAGATTGCAGCTTCCTTGCGAATGCAACTGTTAGCATTCTGTCTGCTTGCTTGGATTGCCGATAAGCGGCGTTGTTGTCATAAGACCGACGCTTGAACTCAAGGTCCTGGATATCCAGACCACCCGCCCAGTAGCTCGCTACATTAACGACCCTTGCCGGGGCAGCTTGTCTGAGATGTTCGGTAAACGCTTCGATCATCCAGAAATACCCTAGAGCATTGGTTGCGAACTGCAGTTCGATGCCCTCCGGTGTGATTTGACGAGTTCGTGGTGTGACTGCTGCGTTATTAACGAGAACATGGACTGGTCCTTGCCAGCGATCTGCCAATGCCTGAATGGACGATCGCCGTGACAGATCCACGAGTTCATAACGGACTTGGGGGTTCCCGGTGGCTTGGGCTATTTCTTCCGTACAGCGAATCGCTTTATCTGCATCCCGGCAAATAAGCACCACCTGGTGGTCGACTCTGGCCGCAAGCTGACGGGCGATGGCCATACCGATGGCACCGGTGGCCCCAGTTACCATGGCAACGCCGCGTGTTTTATTTCCGATCATTCACCCCACAATAAAATCAAGCAAAGGTCGCAATGACTTCCAGTGACCTAACCAATCATAGCAAAGGTGAGTTGAACGTTGGTGAATACAAATCATGTTCGTGTCGCGTGGGAGAAGTGATACGTGGAAATAAATTCAGAGTAAATCTTAATTGCTTATATATTATTTCCAGTCATTCGTGGATAGAAATCAAGGGTCGCTGAATGGCTAAAAGCAGTCGGAGCGCTGGTTGCTCCTTCGACAATTTTCTTTTAACAGTCATTTTAGTGCCCTGAATATCGGTTAGATATCTTTACTTTTGGGTGATTCATCATTTCTCCCGCCCTGTGAACCAAACTTAGTAAAATTAGTTCTTCTGCTGGCATCTGTAATTTTTACTTGAGTACAAATATCGCAAATCGTTGCCAGATTGTTTTAGTGCTGATCTTTATCGCGCTGATTCTTTTCCGTTGGTGGAATGGGTGGATCGTTCCCTATGACAGCAAGAGTGAATACTACCCATTGTTACTGCATGCGGTGAACGAAGCTCTGGAAGGCCGCCCTTTTTTCTGGAATGCGGCGCATTTTTCGGGCTTTCCAGTGGTGGGCGATCCTCAATCATTGATCCTGTCACCGCTGATGTTCATCGGCATGGCAATCATCGGAGATGGGCCGTTGCGCTTCGATATTCTGGTTTATTTACACCTTCTGATCGGAGCCCTGTGCATATTTCGACTGGCTATGTATCACGGCACACCCTGGTCAATCGCGTTGTTGGCGGCAATTGTTTTTGCTTTTGGTGGTGTGCTTTCTACTCGCTTGCAACACACCCCCTTTGTTTTAGGATACGCTTATTTCTCGGTGTTTTTTTATTTGTTTTCTGTCTATGGAAGCAGAGGAAGACATCGTATATTGACCGGCTTTATTGCCGGGTTGATGGTTTTGCATACCAACCAGGCTGTATTTCTGCTGCTTATTTTCTGCGCCTTGTGGTTTGGATTTCTGCTCTGGTACGACAGGGTGAACTTAGCGACCTTTTTGAAGCACAGCTCCGTGGTAGTCGTGACTACTTTGCTGCTAGCTGCGTTACCCTTCCATCACATCCAGTCAACGAAATCCGAGTCTATCCGGCAGCACATCCCCTATGTTGCCGCCGTGGCCAGAAGCCCATCTCCCACAATGTTAAGAACTCTTTATGAGGCCAATGCTAATAACAACCTAAAAGGTCGCTATCAAGGCAGTGCCGATGTGACCGAAACCTATATGTTCCTTGGCGCTTTGGCTCTAACGTTGGTAGCTGCGGGTTGTATTTTGGTGTTCTTGAATGGGGGGCGCTCGTCGGTACGACTCGCTTTTTTGTTGGCCCTGACACTGCTGGCTTTATTGTGTTCCTTAGGAAAGAACAGCCCACTATACGCATGGTACTATCATCTGCCGGGGGCCAACAATTTTCAGCGCCCGTCGGATTTTTTGTTTCTAGTCAATTTCCTACTGGTCCTCGTTTCCATCCAGGCCTGGTCCACAAACTGGCAGTCAATCAACATCAAACACTTTGCTGCGATCCTGGCAACATTCTCGATTTTCTGGTTGAGCCTGGGTAAGCCAATCGAGTTTGTCGTACTGCTGGGAATTACCGCGACCCTTTTGATGAAACGTATAAGTCTGAAAGTCGCCATTGGCGCCCTGGCTATGCTGTCTGTTGGCAGCCTGCTGTATAAAAACGCAATCCACACTCATAACGCCTCAAGAACCATATCAGGCAAGATTGTACCTTCAGCAGCGCAACAGGAAATCATCGATCTGATTGTCGAAGATCGAGACAAATTCGGTGTTCCCTATCGAACAGAAGTTGTAGGTAGTAGAAGCAGCTTTTGGTGGAACAATGCGATTAACTACGGAGTCTACCTAACCCAGGGCTACAATCCCCTAGCCAATCGTGCCTATGGGCATTATTACGGTTTCGTAACCTTAACGGGTACTAAACTTTCAACCTCTTACTATAATGGTTTCGATGATTGGTTACCTAAGCTTCTGGGTCTTCGGTATGTATTGAGTGCGAAACCGATTGAAGTGCAGCATCCCGAAATTCATCGGGGCCGGGTGGGAAGTCTCTATCGCTTGCCACGTCCTTATGATCGTATTCTCAATCCCCAAGCTAGAGTAAGCGAAAAACAAAGTCCGCAAAAGCTTGATTTCAATGAATCGTTTATCAGTGACAACACCGAACTCGATAACTGTTCCGGAAAAGTAAGTATTGACGAGGTTGATTACCATAGTGGCAGTGTAACGATAGGTTACCGCTCTGTTTCCGGCGGAATGTTGGTCTTGGGAGAGCTATATAATCCCCGTTTGCGGGCAACTGTCAGCTCGGAGAGTTTACCTATTCACAAAGTAAATTATTTGTTTCAAGGAATCTGTGTCCCCGCTGGCAAAGAGATAATATCGATCACTTATGCGTTCATCCCAGAAGTGGTATTCAATTTCTTAAACTAAGACCTAACCACGTGACTATCGCCCCCTAGTGTACAAGCGGCGAATGGACTCGGACAGGCCGGTGCTGGGAATGTAGCCCACGGGCCTTGTCACGTCGTTGAGATGTTACCAACGATCCTTGCGGCAACAGGATCATTCTACCTATCTGAGCTTGACGGACATACGATCCAACCTCTGCAAGGCGAATCGTTTCTGGAGATACCACGAATCGTTGAGTAATCTGACTCCGGCCGACATTTTTTTAGTCACGGCCAGGGAATCCTTGAGTGGAGAGAGAAAATCAAAATGAAGATATTGGCCGTGCATCGACAAATGCACTACGATAACCAAGCGTCTCAACCCGATGAGTTGAACCGTCTTTTGAATCAGACCACTCTGTGTCCGACCGGAATACTCTAACAATGTAGATAATAGTAGTAATCAACTAAAGATGAACCGAAACAAGGTCGTTAATGCCAAAGAAGCGATTCAACTAATACGCGATGGTGACACGTTGGCAACCGGAGGCTTCGTGGGCATCGGTTTTCCGGAAGGGCTGGCGATCGCATTGGAGCAAAGGTTCCGCGAAACCGGTACACCCCGTGACCTGACCTTGGTCTATGCTGCGGGACAGGGAGACGGAAAAGGAAGAGGGGTGGACCACTTGGGGCATGCGGGTTTGCTGAAAAGGGTAATCGGTGGCCATTGGGGTTTGGCACCGCGATTACAAAAACTCGCCTTAGACAATGACATCGAAGCATACAATCTTCCCCAGGGAGTAATCTCCCATCTGTTTCGCGATATCGCCGCCGGCAAACCCGGCACGTTAACCCGGGTGGGGTTGGATACCTTTGTTGATCCACGTCAAACCGGCGGCAAAATCAATAGCCGAACTGTCGAAGATCGGATTTCGCTACTGGAAATCGATGGACAGGAGTACCTGTTTTACAAGGCGTTGCCGATCAACGTCGCTTTTCTGCGTGGGACCAGTGCAGATCCTGCGGGAAATATCAGCATGGAAAGGGAAGCATTGACACTTGAGATGCAGGCCATCGCTATGGCTACTCATAATTCCGGCGGTATCGTCATCGTACAGGTTGAACGCATCGCCGAAGCCGGCAGTCTGTCCAGCCGGGACGTGAAGATTCCGGGCGTTCTGGTCGATGCTGTGGTTATCGCGGAGCCCGAACACCATTGGCAGACGTTCACCACACCATACAATCCCGCTTACAGCGGTGAAATCAGAGTCCCCCTCGAGTCGGTTCCACCTTTGTCTCTCAACCCGAGAAAAGTCATTGCGCGCCGCGCCGCATTCGAACTGAAACCCAACATGGTTGTTAATCTCGGGATCGGGATGCCCGAGGGGATTGCCAATGTTGCTCAGGAGGAAGGCTTGCTCGACCTCGTAACTCTAACCGCCGAACCTGGCGTTATCGGTGGGCTTCCGGCGAGCGGTCTTGATTTTGGAGCCGCAGTGAACACTCAGGCTATTGTCGACCAACCCTCTCAGTTCGACTTTTACGATGGTGGTGGTCTGGACATCGCTTTTCTCGGAATGGCCCAGGTGGATGCCAAAGGAAATGTAAATGTCAGTAAATTTGGCCCGAAACTGGCTGGTGCCGGGGGCTTTATCAACATCAGTCAAAACGCCAGGCAACTGGTCTTCACCGGCACTTTCATGGCCGGTGGCGACGTCAGGATTAGCGGCGGTCGAATCAATATTCAAAAAGAGGGCTCACAACGAAAGTTTATAAAAGAGGTTGAGCATCGCACGTTTAGCGGCAAACTGGCAGCAAGGCGCGGCCAAAGGGTCCTGTATGTTACGGAACGATGTGTGTTTGATTTAACCCTGGAAGGAATCCGGCTTATCGAAGTCGCGCCCGGCCTCGACATCGACTCCGACATTCTTGCCCATATGGATTTTGAACCGATTGTTAGCAACCAACTTGAGACGATGGACTCCCGGCTGTTTTTTCATGAGCCCATGGAACTTCTCAAGCAAGTCACCGATCGTCCTTTGTCGGACCGATTGAGTTACGACGCCGACAACAATCTTTTCTTTGTCAATTTCGAAGGTATGTCGATTACCAACACGGATACTATCGATACTATCAGGGAGGAAGTAGTGGCGCGGTTAGAAGGGATAGGTCATAAGGTAAAGGCAATTGTCAACTACGATAACTTCTATATTTCTACCGAGTTGCTTGATACGTATACCGCGATGGTAAGCGAACTTGTCGAAAGGTTTTATCTTGACGTTACTCGCTACAGTACCAGTTCATTTCTAAGATTAAAGTTGGGCAGAGCCTTGGAGGATCGTGGCGTTGCGCCCCATATCTTCGAAACCCATGTAGATGACACCGAATAACCGTTCAGGAGTAGTTGCATCGCGCGATAGATTCGGTAGATTGGTGGGGTGAAAAACTTTAGGGCCTGATTCAAGTAAAGGACGACTTTGAGAATGACGTCGGCCATTCGTTCTAACTTTTACCAGTGGCCGCTCTTGGGCCGTTCAGAGCCGCTACCCCAACTTGGTGGTCCATGGCACGTTGCCGTATGCTAGAAAGCCGAATTATTCTGTTTGCTGAAGAGTTATTGCAATGATCACAATTGATCGTATTACTCCTGCGATAGGTGCAGAAATATTTGGGATCGATTTCTCTCAACCGATTCCTTCCGACGTACATGATCAAATTTATGAAGTACTTCTCGAAAGTCTGGTGATACTTGTGCGTGATGCGAATATTAGCCCGGAGGCCCATATTAACTTCGCCAAAGCGTTTGGTGACCTGGATGATCCCCACCCGCTTTATCCCCATGTCAAAGGGTTTGAGAACATTGTTCTACTAGAAAATGATTCGGGAGTACCACCGGATACAAACAGTTGGCATACCGATTTGACCTTCAAGGCTGAGCAACCGTTTGCTTCTATTTTAGTGGCACGCGATGTCCCTCCAACGGGAGGCGATACGATGTGGTCGAGTTGTTATGCTGCCTATGATCGCTTGCCTGAGGGCATGAAGAACGACTTAGAAAATCTACAAGCCATTCATGACCTGGGCGACTTTCGGAACAGCTTTACTGATACTAAAGATAAAAAGTTGGCTGTCGAAAAGTTAAATGAAAGTGTAAGTCGATTCGGGCACAATATCCGGCCACTGGTTTGTAAACATCCAGTGACGGGTCGAAAATTTTTAAATTTTAACGAAGCGTTTGTGACCCATATTGTTGGCAAAACCACGAATGAAGCCAACGCCTTAAAGACCTATCTTGCCAACCATATGAACAAGCCCGAGGACCAGATGCGATGGCGTTGGTCAAATGGAGACCTAGCCATGTGGGATAACAGGGTAACGATGCACTATGCGGTTGCGGATTACCTGCCACAACGCCGGTGTATGAACAGAATAACAGTGATTCACGATCGTAGGGAAAGGATTTCAAATCAAGCTGCGTGATGGTCCGTTCCTACCTTTAAAGCTGACAGATTGCTGGAAAGCTATTTATCTTTCTCTTATATTGAATCGATAGACCCTGAACGGTCTGTGTGCACCGTTTCAAGCTGTAATTAGAAGGTATGGGAAAGACTTAATCCGTAGTGTAGTAATATAGCTGACGGAGGGTAAGTCGCTCACCTATCGTAAGCAGGTCGCGATAAGCTGCGGTGGTCGGAAGCAGACATCGCGGTTGCAGGTTTTTCTAGTTGGTTCTAAAAAATTATGCTTGTCACTGGTGAGGTCATCCATGACCAAAAAGCAGTCCTAAGTAGACACCAGGACACCCCCTCTGCCCCCCACGCAATAAGGCTGAGTCTGTGTTGTAGATTTTGACGACTGAACAAACCTAGTACCAAGTAATAGAAAGCAAATGATGTGCCAATGAGCTCGTATTAGCGAGACTCCGTAGCAAACAATTTCCTAAAACGAACTTCTCGATTTAGCTTTAAGTGAAAGAACAGATAGTGTGTAAATGTTTGTTAACATCCAGTTAACTAACGTTATCGATCCGACCTATTGATCAATGCTGAGTTTAGAGTAGAAAGGCTGGTGCTGAATGCCTGCAACGAGTCGGTAGCTGCCTGTTAGAAAATGCTTATATTATCTACTCCCGATTGCTAGCTAACCGTCTGCTTGTGCCCAACTCCGGTCATTCGTCCGCAAGACCTTAACAAGCTGCTCCATACCTTAGGCGCACAACGATCAGATGTGGTCGAAGCAGACATTTAGAAAATTACGCTTTTTCAGTCACGATTTGGTGTTACGCTTTGATTCTAGTTAGGCTTGTGTGCCACGCGAGGTGCGATTCTTGTTGCTGATGGAAAACTATCGTTACACAGAGGAAATGGAGGTCAGGGATTACGAGTGCGATCTATCGGGAATTGTGAACAATGCTAACTATTTACATTACCTCGAACACGCGCGTCATAAGTTTTTAAACGCAGTAGGAATTAGTTTTGTGGATTGGGTGGCACAGGGAGTGCACATGGTCGTTGTCCGGATAGAGCTGGATTTTTTGAACTCACTGCGGAGCGGAGACCGCTTCGTGGTGGGCGTAAACACGGAGCGGATTTCGCGTCTGCGGTTTGGGCTGTTGCAGGACATGTACCGCCTTCCAGATCACCACGCAATTTTAAAGGCGAAAGTTATCGCGACAGTGATCAATGAAGAAGGGCGACCAGTTCTTCCAAAGACTTTAGAATCACTTCTTACAGACTGATCGATGTCTCAGCGGTACCCCTATATACTTTATCTATGAGATGGTTGGGCAATAGTACTCTTCTGTAATGCAATGCAGCACCGCTGAACCATTTTTAAGAACAGTAACAGGCAAACACACATTAGCAGAAAGGTGTAACCTTACCTTCTAGTGCTTCTGAATCGGATGGAGAACCAAATCATGCCAACGGAAATGCGTGAGATTCGCATCAATCCCATCGTACCCAGTGAATCAGTGCTCATTGCTACAGTTCGGGGTTCGCGCCCCAAAAAAGCCGAGGAACTAGCGCCACGTGACTTGCGCGCCCATGTTGAGACTTGCCCATTCTGCATCGGCAACGAGGACAAGACACCGCCGACGATCCTGGCCACACCCGATGAGCACAACTGGGCCATACGGATCGTGGAAAACCTATACCCGGTTCTCGGCGATGACCGCACCCAGCAGAGCCTAAATCTTGGTCTGCAGCAAACTATCGATGGCTACGGTCGCCACGAGGTCATCATCGACAACCCGAACCACGGCATCGCCCTATACGAGATGTCAACGCAACACCTGGCCATGTTGTTCGATACCTATCGGCAACGCATGGCAGAGCTGTATGCATCCGATCAGCGCCTGCGCTACGTTCTGGTGTTCAAGAACTTCGGTCCCGCGGCTGGCGCGAGCATACCGCACACTCATTCGCAAATCGTCGCCTTGCCGGTTGTTCCGGACAACGTGCAGTCAGAAGTTGAGTACAGCCACCGTTATTATGAGAAGCATCATAAGTGCGTATTCTGTGCACTGATCGACGAAGCGTTGACCTTCGAAACCCGCATCTATGACCGGGAGTCAGGCGAAGTCAGACGCAAGATCGACGTCGGCCAGTACGTCATCGAGCGCGGTGATAAATTTATCGCCATTAAACCGTTTGCAAGTCGCTACGAGTGGGAGATACACATCCTGCCACTGGCGCACCAGGCGGACTTCATGAACAGTAGCCAGGAGGATCTGGATGATTTCGCCGCCATACTGCAACGTACCATGGCTCGGTTGGATGCAGTGCTGGGAGGTGTACAGTACAACTATTTCGTACACTCCGTGCCGCATGACTCGGAACAGCAGAGCAACCTTGCAAGCTACCACTGGCACCTGGAGATCACACCTCGAACCTCGGTCCCGACTGGTTTCGAGCTGGGCTCGGGACTGTTCGTCAATACCATTAGCCCTGAGGTCGCTGCGGAGAGGCTGAGGAATGCCGATATCTAAACAAAGTGGCGTTACGGTCCTAAATACCATCACCTGGAAAGTCGTCTGGAAGCTTTAGTGTCGGTAATGCATTGTCGGCTTTGGAGACCGGCTCCGCTGCCGGGCCTGAAGTTTAATAGTCGTTTAACAATGACTGCAAAGGGTCGACTCCGGAAATAGCTGTAGCATCGCAGCGAAATTAGAACCCATGTCTGGCGTTAGGCTGAAAGCAGCCGCTTACCTTTCCAAGTGTTAAGAAGAGTTCGTTCTGTGCTGGGAGATGCCGCTTACAGTTAGATTGTGGAAGCATGGTCACTAAAAACTTCATGCATCTTTCTTCCTCAGTAAACGTGGGCTTGCACCTAAATATATCGAACCCATTTCTGGCCTACTTCGATTGCCCGCTGACTGCTATGGGGATGTAGAATCAGTCACAAATTTGGTTGATTACTACTTCGGATGGAACTACTTCATAAGGGCTTCGGTAACTAACCGGATGATGAGCGGAAAAAACGTCATCGTATTTATGTCTGACGAGCACACATGTTCGGTCATGGGTGCTTACGGTAACGATTTGGCGTACACACCAACACTGGATGAACTTGCCCAAAGCGGTGTGCGTTTCGACAACGCATATACGCCCTCACCGATCTGCATCTCAGCGCGCGCCAGTTTTGCTACTGGGACCCAAGTGTTTAAACATCGCTGCTGGTCTTCAGCTGAACCATACTACGGTCAATACCCGAGCTGGATGCATCGTCTACGTGATCGCGGCCATGAGGTGGTATCGATTGGTAAGCTGCACTACCGCTCAGCCCGTGACGATATCGGCTTCACCGAATCCTTGCTGCCGATGTATCTGGCCAATGGCGGCGTCGGCTGGCCAAAGGCCCTGGTGCGTAAGCCTATGGCTGATTTTCCTGAAGCGGCGGAGATCGTGGCTACACTGGGCCCCGGCGAAACCGCTTATACCCAGTACGACCGTGACATCACGGTGGCTGCGATAAACTGGCTTGAGCAAAGATCATTCGGGAACAGTAGACCCTGGGTGCTGTTCGTATCGTTCATCTGCCCGCATTTTCCATTGTCAGCACCGCAGCGGTTTTATGAACTGTACCGCAATACTGAGTTGCCTACACCTTACGATCGCAATCCGGCGACACGGTTAAGGCATCCAGTGATTGATCAGATGCGAGAATTCTGGAATTACGCTGACTATTTTGATCCGAAGACCGAAATTGAGGGGCTGAGAAATTATTACGGGCTATGCAGTTTTGTCGACGACAATATCGCACAGATATTGGAGGCGTTGAGGCGTTCGGGGCAGTGGGACCGTACACAGATCATCTATACCAGTGATCACGGAGATATGGTTGGTAATCACGGAATCTGGGGTAAATGCTATATGTATGAGGATTCGGTCAGGATACCCTTAACCTTTTGCGGTCTCGGAATCGAACCTGGTGTAAATAAGACACCGGTGTCGCTGATTGATATTTCAGCGACAATCGAACACGCCGTCTGCGGACAGGCCGTCGAAGCTGCCAAACGATGGGAGAGCAGGCCATTGCAGCAGTTTGTCGGTGTTCCCGAACCTGACCGTCCAGTCTTTAGCGAATATCATGACGGCGGTAGTCCCTGTGGATTTTTCATGTTGCGCCAGGGGCCATGGAAGTACGTATATTATTCCGAGGGTTATCCAGCCCTATTGTTCAATATAGAGTCAGATCCGCAGGAGTTAGATAATATCGCAGATCGCGCCGAATACGAGTCGAATCTGGAAGAGCTACGAACCCAACTTTACGAAATAGTCGATCCCGAAGAGGTTAACCGGCGAGCGTTTTCCGACCAAGCGATAATGATCGAATCGTTGGGTGGAATTGGTGCTATCGAGGCGATACCAACATTCAATCACACACCAGTAGAGTTTACGTGAGTATAACGGTGGTCCGTGTGGGCGCTCTCTGGTCAGGTCGCAACTGTCCGGATCGGATCGGTAGCTGATATCGCTACTGCGTCGCAGCAAAACTGGGTACGGTGTTCGCTCTTAACTCCAAAGCTGCCGGATCAATTATCGCTTATTCCAGAGCAAGTATTTCTGAATCGATCGTCTCTGAACGGCCACAAGCGGTCATTTCATCTCCACACTTGCTTTGCGATACGCATGAAGTTGCCTGCGAGAATCCCACTAATTTCGTCATCTCCGAACCCTACGTCCTCCATGGCTTTTACAATCTCCGGCAGCCGGCTAATGTTCATTATCTTGACCGGACGATCATACCCCGCACCCCTCGGCCAATATGTACCATCACCTTCCTCTAGGAGGCCATCAATGACGCCGCGTCTGTTTTTTTCTTCCAACTCAGGATCAAAGTCAAGGCAAACACCCACGTTCTCGGGACTGGTGAGTTCAGCAACGTACGCTACATGTCTGGCGATGGTCCTCGGAGACGGCTCTTCCTCACCCAGAAATAGATTGACACCGGTGATACCAACCACCCCACCGGTGTCCGCACATGCCCTGATTTGTTCGTCTGTGATGTTGCGGCCATGATCAACCAGTGATCGAGGATTGGAATGCGAAAAAATGACTGGGTGATCTGAATATTCCATAACATCCATCGTTGTGCGGTATCCAGTGTGAGAACAGTCGATCACCATGCCAACTCTGTTCATCTCCTCTATAACCTGACGCCCAAGTCTGGTGAGACCTATGTCCTCATCATGACAACCCGAGCCCATAAGATTGTTACGGTTGTAAGCAACAACCATTTGACGAACACCAAGCCCGTAGTAGTGCTGCACCATTTCCGGCTGCCCGTTTAGTGCATTCATTCCCTCGATATCGAAAGTGATCGCCATCTTGCCCTCCACCTTGGCCGATTCAATTTCATCGAACTTAGAAATCAATCGGCAATAAGGAACTTCTAAGGGCAGGCGTTTGCGAATCGATGCCAGAACACGCTCGGCTTCCGTCCACGGTTGTGGGTCGAAATACGTGTTGACGGAAAGATAGTTGACACCAACTTCCCACCAGGGTCGCAGCAATGGTTCCAGTGGACCGTCGTGAGTTGTTTCAAAACCACAGTGGCTATCCCAGAGGGAATAGTCTTTAAAGGACATGCCATTGATTGTACCGGAGTGATCCAATCATAAAAGACTCCTCTTAACTACCAAGCGGCCCAATCGATAGTTGCCCGGTTCAAAGCCAGTATTCTTGAATCGACTGGCTTTGAACGGCCAAACCCGGCCGGTTGAGGGCTAATCGCGATTTGGGCAAATCTTAGGTCGTTCACAGAAATGTCACACTGTTAGCCCTAACATATCTTTAGATAAATGATAAACGGGTGT
>JASJAT010000222.1 GCA_030066885.1 Arenicellales bacterium
GTGATACGTGGGATGTTTCATATCTTGGAGCTTTTGGCTAATCGGGTGTTGCCCGGATACTGGGTTTTACTGACGGTGATGTCGTTCATTATTCTTCTTTGGCGGGGGCTCAACAAAAAAATCGTTATAGTCCATATGGTCATTATCATGACAGTCATTGGTATGACGCCAGTGTTTGATATATTCGCTTCCATTAGACACCTTATCTACCTATTGCCTTTTTTACTAGTCGCAGCTGCCTGGTGCGTTCCTTTTTTGGAGGCTCGGGATTGGCGATTTGCGAATATCACCTTCTCGATTTTGATCTTGGTGACACTGGCCACAATCATTCCGATCAAGACGTTTGGGTATAAACATATGGGGCTGCCTGTGGTTCAGGATCATTGGGCGGTGTGGGCAGCACAAAATATCGATGGAAAAGTGGTCATTGTGGAAGGCGCCGATATACTGCGAATGAGTCAACACTACGAGCGGAAAGGGATAAGGGTCCCCAAAAGGTTTACCGATGTACAAAGGTCCATACAGACTATCAGGCCGGGTATTTACAAAGATCTTGCATCTGCCGTTGAGGATTTCAGGCGGCTTGGCGTCGAATACGTCATAACGGACAAGAATCACATAAAACGAAGGCCGTATCTCAGGGAAATTGCTGATGAAAAATGGAAAAATGTTTTTCAGCATCTCGGCTATTACGAAATAGGAGACCCAGGCGCTGTGCTATACGGTGTGAATATCTATCGTTTCAACTACGTCAACAATTAACCGGAAGGTTAGGTTAATGTCTGTCCGACAATAAACCGGGTCATTGCGAGTTTGCGTTAGCGGCTGCGGCAATCCACGAAAAAGTTGAAATAAAGCTCTCGCTAAGGCGCCGCTCCTACTGTACCGGCTTTGCGCCTTTGCGAGAGAACATTCTGCTACTTAACAAAAACCATCGTAAACCGTGTGCCCGATCCCAGCTTGCTATTCACAGTGATATCACCACCATGGGCATGCATGATCTTTTTGCAGAGGCTTAAACCTAGACCATAACCTCCGGTCTCTTTATGTCGAGACTTGTCGACTCTGTAAAAAGGCTCAAATATCAACATTTGATCTTCCTCAGGAATGCCCTCACCAAAATCTTCTACTGTCAGGCACACGTGATCGGGGGTCGATACGACGTTGATTTCTACGGGGCGTTCTTGTCCAGCGGAATACGTCAGCGCGTTGTCTATGACGTTACGGATTACAATCTTTATCCGCTCAGGGTCTACGCGAGCACGCACTGATTGATCGGTGAGCATTTTTATACCTGGTTTTAGGTCACCATAAATTTCAACCAGATCCTTAAGCAATTGGGTTAGATCAATTTCTTCCAGCGACAAACCGCCCTGCTCGCTATCCAGTCGTTCTGATTCAAGAATTTCCGTTGTCAGCGTCTCCATTTCGCCAAGGTCGGCCTTAATCTGGTTCTTGACCTTATTATCATCGATGAATTCTGTAGCGACTTTCATTCTGGTCATAGGCGACCTCAACTCGTGACTCACATCTAACAACAACTGCTGTTTGGCCCGAACGAGATCACGTATCCTTACCGACATATCATTGAATGTTTGCGCGAGATCACCCAGTTCATCGTGCTTCCGTACTGGGATTGTGGTATCGAGTCGTCCACTCCCCATCTCCTTCATACCGTCAGTCAACCATCCCAACGGTTTGAACAACCACCGAACCGCCAAATAGCTCAAAGTTAATATTGAGCCAACGACTAGAATCACCAACAGAAGAATCGTGCCGTGGCTATGTTCAGACCACCCACCACGCCTGCCAAAGGTAAACACATAGTCCGCCCCTAAGCGATGCACTTTGATGAGTACCTCCCCCCGGTGTCGGGCCCTGCGTACATTAGGAAATTCCGAAATGGCTTGAAAAACTCCAGGCGCACGAGGAAGCGGGGATGATCTCGACGACCAATCGACACTGGCTGTCTTAATGTGAATGCCTATCCCTAAGCGGCTAGCAAGGCTTTTCGCCATTTCAAGGTTTGGTGGCGTTCCGATCTGGTCAACAAGATAGGTAGAGTATTGAGCAAGATTCTTCCCGATTAGCTGTCGTTGAGAGCTATCGCTGGCGACGTACCGGACGATGCTGCCCACCGCTATAGCCAGTGCTACGGCGGTAGCGACGAAAACTAGAACAAGTTTAAGAAAAATAGAACGGCCGATTTTTCGCAGGAAAGAAATCACCAAGCGTCTCGATACAGTAAGTGGGCTAACCAGGCTTTGCCACAAACATGTAACCCTTCCGCCAAATCGTCTTGATGTAGCGAGGGTCTTTAGAGTCGTCACCCAGTTTGGCCCGCAGTCGACTCACTGCTACATCGATAGATCGATTGAAGGCGTCCCAGTCTATCCCCCGTACTTGTTCCATGAGATCATCCCGTGTCAAAACCTTACCTGGACTAGCAACAAACAAAGATAGAATTTCAAACTCGGTAGTAGTGAGCTTCAGTTCTTTTCCTTGTACCGTGACAGAGTGGCTATCCAGGTCCAACGCCATCTCGCCAAACCGAATCATCCCTTTGTCTGCCTTTTGCCGTGTACGTCTGAGCACTGTCTGCATGCGCGCTACCAACTCTCTCGGCTCAAACGGTTTAGCCAGGTAGTCATCCGCACCCAGCTCTAGCCCTACCACTTTGTCGCTGACTTCCCCACGCGCAGTAAGCATGATTACCGGCAGTTTATGGCTTTTCCTGATTTCCTTGAGCACCTCAAAACCATCCATTTGCGGCAGCATAACGTCGAGGACAACCAAATCGGGTTGATTTTTTTGTATCCGGGCCAGGCCCGCTTTCGGATCGTTAGCAGTATCAACTTTGAAATCAAACCGAGCTAAGTATTCATGTAAAAGCTCGCAAAGCTTTACGTCGTCATCGATAACAAGTATGGATCCGGCAGACATAGATACTGATTGGTCACTCCCGTCAAACAACAAGCGAGCGGCATGCGCCGCTCGCTTAGGTTACCCTACAATCAGTACACAAACCTAGCCATGTCGAAAAGTGCCGAAGCCGCGTCCGAATCCGTGACCCCAGTCCCGAATACTTTCGAGTCGGTTAATAACCTTTTCACGTTGCGTTTCGTCCAACGATTTATGGAATTCGATGATCGGACCCAGCACCTGGCGTGCAATACCGTCCACCCTGGATTTGCGTTTTTCAATCAACTCCATTACACGGGCTTGATCGATTTCCGGTTTGCTAATCTCTTCGATCACCTGATTGATGACCTCCTCTCTTTCCTGTCGCATATCCTTCCTACTTTGCAGGAACGCGTCCTTCACCACTTCCAGTTTTTGCCGCTGATCGTCGGTAAGGTCTAGTCTGTCACTGATCCGCTCGACTATCCGTTCGGGATTATGATGACCGTGAAAGTGTTT
Source organism: Arenicellales bacterium (assembly GCA_030066885.1). Classification (GTDB taxonomy): domain Bacteria; phylum Pseudomonadota; class Gammaproteobacteria; order Arenicellales; family JAANXG01; genus JAHEKE01. The sequence goes on from JASJAT010000222.1 coordinate 3,421, forward strand.
ATACCCTGCACCGGCCACGCCTATTCCGACTACTGCCAGTATCGGTACGGCAATCCACAAAAGCTTCTTTTTTGACATAAGTGTTTCTCCGCTGTGTTAATAAACCAAACACAGATTACCCAACCTAGCTGGCCAAACCCTTGCCATCGAGTAACAACTTGTAACAATTTGTATCAGCCTGATGCGCTGGCTTTAAGTGCATTGACACACTCCCAACTTGGCACGTTACTATGTCTTCCCCTTAACTGTTTGACAACAAGATGCCTAACTCTCAGCCTTTACCCAGATACTACTTCGCTATACCCGTGCGTTTTGCAGATACCGACGCCCAGACTCATGTTTTTTTTGCCAACTACTTTACCTATTTCGACGAGGCTTATATGGCTTATCTTGATGAGGTAGGTTTTAGTTGGGATAGCTTGGCGCAAATGAAACTCGAGACTTATTATGTAAGTGCCGATTGTCAGTTTCTCGGCCGAGCTTACTACGGTGACGTGTTGCACGTTTATACTGCATTTTCCAAGCTGGGGAACAGTAGTCTGGTTATGGAGATGACGATAGTGAACGCATCCACCAATGAAAGCATTGCCAAAGGACACGTAACCAGCGTCATGATTGATTCCGCGACTCAAAAATCGACCCGAATCCCGGATGCATTTCGCCAAGCAGTAGAGAAGTATCAAAGAGGCAGCGTTTAGGACCACGTTGGTTTAAATAACCACGATATCACCCACGGACCGACTGGATTACAGCGAGGGCGTGCCGTTCCTACGTAACAGTAGCCAGTAACTTGTATCTAGCTGCTAGTAAAATCAACTAACGGATACCGCACTCGATACTAGTCATTAGCCACGAGCTACCTTCATGCCTCTTTGCGAGATAAATTGTTATCTTTGTATGACATACGCCTCATCCTCCCCTGTGAATTCAAGCTGCAATGCCCGCAGCTTGTTCGATCAGCTGGAGTTGCAAAGGGGGATCGTTGAATTCGACGGGTATGCGTCTGGCGATATTGCCCGTGCGTAGAACCAAGCTTGGAAATCCTGGTATTCCGAGTTGATAGCAAAGCTCAATCTGACGTTTGAGCTCTTGATGGGTTTCCGTCGAATTCAGATCTTGCTTGAAAAGCGCCATATCGAGCTGTAGTTCCTCTGCCAAGGCGATCAGTGTTGACTCGTCTGACGGGTTGCGCGCCTGCAGGTAGTAGGCATGTTGAATGGCCTTTGTCATTGTTTCGTGGTGCTCCTGTCCCTGCTTGACTGCAGCGATTACTGCGCGACAGGCAGGATAAGTCGACCGCCGCGGTCGGCATTGGCTCCAGAAGTCGAAGTTGAACTCCGTACCCGGAATACGCGCTTCAATGTTGCGCCATATTTTCTGCAGCATGTGTTGCAGTGCCTCCGGCATGGGTTCGTTGGAATCCGGTGCCAGCCCGCCCAACAGACGCACTAAATTGATTTGGCCTGGTAAGGACTGGCAAACATAGTCCCACGCCGGCCGGAATGCCCAGCACCAACTACACATTGGATCGTGTGCGTAATATAAAACTACAGCCATAGGTGTGAAAATGTTGCAGTGACTTGCGTATGATACTATACGCGCCCTTTGATCAGGCACGGACATAAAGCAAAAACAAATCAATGAAGCAGCTAAAACTCGGTATACCGAAAGGTAGCCTGGAAAATGCCACCATAAAACTTTTTGCACAAGCCGGTTGGACTATTTCTCCAGC
>JASJAT010000223.1 GCA_030066885.1 Arenicellales bacterium
CTACATTCTGCGATGGAACGCGTTGCTATTCAAGGGTACAAGGTTTGTCGCGCATTCATCTTAAGCCACTTTTCGGCTAAGCTTGGCGTCGATTATGCAAATCGTTAATCCAGACTATACGGACTTCGACAAAATCCACCAAGATTTCAGGTGGACTGTGCCCGAGCGGTACAACATGGCGTGGGAGATCTGTGACAAACACAAAGATCTAAGTCAATCAACCGCGCTGTACTTCGAAAGTCGAAGCGGTGAGACAATCACGACTACTTTTGGCGAGCTGAAAAAATGGTCGAATAAGCTGGCCAATGCGCTTGCCGAACTGGGCATTGCCAAAGGTGACCGTGTTGGTATTGTCCTTCCACAACGCGTGGAGACAGGGATCGCCCATATCGCCATTCACAAACTTGGTGCTGTTTCTTTGCCGCTGTCGGTCTTGTTCGGTCCTGAGGCCATAGAATATCGTTTGGCGGACAGCGGTGCGAAAGCGGTGATTACAATGGGCCGCCATGTCGAAATGATTCAGGATCTGAAGAGCCGATTGCCTGCACTGGAGGTCGTCATCAGTTGTGAGGAGCGGGGTGGAGATCACACGTTCTGGCCTTTGCTTGAAAAAGGGTCTGAGCATTGCGACATTGAAGACACCTTGGCCGACGATCCGGCCTTGCTTATTTATACATCTGGAACCACCGGGCCTCCGAAAGGGGCGTTGGTAGCTCACCGGTCTTTGCTGGGAAATTTACCGGGATTCGAGTTATCGCAGAACTTCTACCCGGAACCAAACGACATATTCTGGACACCCGCTGATTGGGCATGGACCGGTGGTCTACTGGATGGACTCATGCCGACCTGGTATTACGGTAAGCCGATCGTCGCTTACGAAAGCGGTAAGTTCGACGCCGAGAAAGCCTGTTACATGCTTGGCAAATACAAGGTAACCAACGCCTTTATCCCACCTACTGCTTTGAAGATGATGCGCCAGGTGCCCAACATCGATCGTTATGGCATCCGTATGCGCGGAATCATGTCGGCCGGCGAGTCTTTGGGTGCGGAGCTGTTTGAATGGGGTCATACAGCACTCACCCTGAAAATAAACGAAATGTGGGGGCAAACCGAGTTTAATTATTTGGTGGGCAATTGTGCGGTCATTATGGATGTAAAACCCGGTGCTATGGGAAAGCCCTATCCTGGACACCAGGTCGAAGTTATCGATGATGCGGGTCATCCTTTACCGCCGGGTGAAAATGGTGAGCTCGCGGCACAGATTGGTGACCCCGTTATGTTTTTGACCTATTGGAACAATGAACAGGCAAAGGAAGAGAAGCTATCAAATAAGTGGTTTCGAACCGGTGATGTCGGGTATAAAGATGCAGATGGGTATTTCTGGTTCGTCGGGCGCAAGGACGACGTTATCAGCAGTGCCGGCCATCGGATCGGGCCCGGCGAGATCGAAGACAGTTTGCTAAAGCACCCTGCCGTAGCGCAGGCTGCGGTGATCGGAAGCCCTGATGAGTTGCGCGGCAATATAGTTAAGGCCTTTATCGTTTTGGCAGAGGGACAACAACCCAGCGATGAATTGAAAAAAGAAATTCAAGTATCGGTAAAAAATCGACTGGCAGCCCATGAGTACCCTAGGGCAGTGGAGTTCATCGACGAGATGCCGATGACGACAACCGGCAAGATACGCCGACTAGAATTGAGAAAAATGGATGAGGAGTCCAGGTGAGTACATTCGTTAAGACAGCAAAAACCAAAATCAAAAGGTTACCGAAGCGAGGTAGCTATGACCGAGAGACAATCTACAGAATCATAGATGAAGCGTTGATTTGCCACGTGGGATTTACTATAGATTGTGAGCCTTATGTGGTACCGACTGCTATTGCCCGAGTTGACAATGATATTTATATCCACGGCAGCCGAGTAAGCCGCATGCTCAAGCATCTAGCACAGGGTGAGCCGGCGTGTATTGTGGTGACCCACATAGATGGTTTGGTGCTTGCCCGTTCCGGTTTTCATCATTCGATGAACTATCGTTCTGTCATCATCTTCGGAAACGGTGTGCCTGTTGTCGGACCGGATAAAAGGAACATTCTCGACACGTTCGTGGAAAGATTGGTCCCGGGGCGGTTGGCAGATATTCGTCCGATTAATCGCAAAGAGTTGGCTGCCACCACGGTCGTCAAGTTTGAGTTGAATGAAGTCTCGGCAAAGATCAGGAGTGGGCCTCCTGCCGATGATATGGAGGACTACGATTTACCTGTCTGGGCAGGTGAGTTGCCACTCAGCATGACAAAGGGCAAGCCAGTCACCGATCCGGATATGCGCATGGAAGTACCCGTTCCCACTTACGTGAAAAGATATAAAAGGTAGGAGCGGGGACTACATCTGGATTCCCGCTAACAGCATGCGGGAATGACAAACATAAAAGGCGCCCTCGCCGCGATAAAATCGGCCGGAGAGCGGGCCCCCTACAGTCTTACCTTGGCAATATTTCTTGGAACTGGCCGCTGAGCTGGTTGACGGAACTGTAGGTGAGAAGGTAGGCAGGAGTGTCACGCACCAGTCGGGTCGCTTCACTGAAACCGTGTCCATTCAAATTACGCGCATTGACCAAACATTCCATAAGGGTCAGGCCTGCTCGAGCCTTGGACAATTTTTCAAGTTCGTACTCGGCACCTTCCTTATAGTTCGGGAAAACAATTAGGCTAACTACGGCCTCTTCCTTTTTACTATTCGGGTTTAGCAGCCGCGGTGGGATCATAGCAACTTGGCTGCTTCGGATAGTTTGGTCTTCGTGTGCGTTAATATCAAAGTAACTGTCCAGTGCATCTATTCCTTTCACTTTGACATTAGGTGGCCGCGAAAAGGCCTGAATGATGTTTGTGTTCTCCCCAATAAACACATACTCGTCAGTCAGATAGTTATATCCTTTAGTGGCTAACCATGTGCTTAGTGTGGTTTTACCGCGACCGCTAGCGCCTGGCAGGATTATTCCTTTTCCATTCTTGGACATAGCCGCCGCGTGTAGTGCCATGCCGTCTTTGTTTTTATCGATCAAGTGATAAATGGTCTGCTGAATGAGTGTGGTGGCGAGCTCAGACTCATCACTACCCCGATACAGGGTCTGTGTCCCCTGTTGTAAGGACAGTTGGTCTCCATCAGTATCGATGTTTAGTGTCACATTTGGGATTGCCGCTGGATCGGCGTTGGCATCCTGGTACAAAAACTCGATCAGAGCTGCAATGGAAGAAGGATATTTGATTGCCAGACTCTGTCCGGCAAAACTAACAACGTGTGTCGGCAAGGTGCTTGCTCTTATTAGATTTTGACTGCACCGTGTTCAGCAAAAGTCTTGAGTGTTTCTTCAACGTCGTTTTCGAGCTGATCACTGGCTTCAGGGTAAGCTTCTTTCAATTGATCTACGATCTCACCTACGGTGCGTTTGCCGTCGCACAGTCGCCAAACAAGGGATGCCGTTTCGCTCATGTATACCGCAGTTGTTTTGGTCGGATGATAGAGCAGCAACTCGTTATCAAGTTCCTCGAGCGTGAACTCAGTGCTCGGTATGGGTACATCTTTGGCAGGCATAAAATATTTGTAAAATAAAAACTACACTATAACAAGGACCGTTTTTTGGCGCCATGGGCGGTTACTGAATGCCAACCGTGAATCAGTAACGGTAAGGGCGCTGCTTCTACGTTAATCCAAGATAACTCTCGCCAAGACGCCGAGCCCGCAAAGATTGTAAGATGGTTGTTGCGGAACCAATGTAAGCGTCTGCGACGCCGCTCCCCACAGAAGCACTCATAGCCACTCAAGTTCAAAAGGATATGTCGTCAAGTCCTCAATTCCCTCTTCGGTGATCAAAACCTGTTGCTCGAGTTTAATACCCTCATGACCACCAACGGCACCGACATACGATTCGATACACAAAGTCATGCCCGGTTGAAGAACCAAGTCGTACCCGGAACTCTCTCGGTCCTCTATATTGTGAATGGCCGGATGTTCGTCACAAAGCCCAATGCCGTGAGCCACAACAGAGTATCGGTTGGGGATGTATTGCTCTGGTAGTTTGAAGCTTCTATCTACAAACTCGAACGCGGTAATCCCAGGGTGAAGGATTTCCATATTGTGGTGTATTTGTTCGTATGCGACCGCGTATAGCCGACGCTGTTCATCATTGGGCGGATCTTCCCCGCATATCCACGTCCGAGATATGTCGGCACAATAACCAAAGGGACCGATCAGATCGGTATCAAAACTGACGATGTCACCGGCCTGAATAATCCGATCGGAGCATTCCTGGAACCAAGGGTTGGTACGGGGGCCGGAAGTCAGTAGGCGTGTTTCTATCCATTCGCCACCCAGAGCGATGTTCTGCTGATGCAGAACGGACCAGAGTCGATTCTCCGTGATGCCCGGCGTCAACGCCGTTCTCATCTTATCCATTGCCGTCTCACAAGTCTTGATTGCGACCCGCATGGCCTCTAGCTCTAACGGCGATTTGATGTTGCGCGCTTCTTCCATTACCTCCTGCCCATTGTGCAAGGTTATACCGTGCGAACGCAGGGCATCAGTGCCTAGTGGATCACAATGATCTAATGCTAAACGAGTATTACCTCCCCCATATTGCCGTACCAAATCACCTATTTCATCTGCCCAGCGGTTTGCCTTTTCTTCTGCACGAGTACCGGCGTCGAAGTAATACCAAGAACAAACCGGGCGTACTTCATCGACAAACTCATTGCCGTCCGACAGGTGTTCACAATTGTGAAAGTCGAAGACCACAACCGGTCCTTCAGTAGCGATAAATGCATAACGCGACGCGTTATGCATAATCCAAACCTGCATGTTGGATGTATCTGTCGCGTATCGAATATTCAGCGGGTCAAACAGAACAATACCAGCGTAATCGCGTTGCTTTAGCTGATCCCGTACCCGAGATAGGCGATAACGTCGCAGTGACGATAAGTCCAGATCGTGGCTGTGGAAAGGAGGGGTATTTAGTGTTTTCATTGATTTCTATTAAACCGGGGACAGTATACTTTTCATTTAATTCATATGAGGAAATGCGCCCCGATACTGTCTCGACGGTAACGTCACTCCGACCTGTTTTAATTAAAAAGTATACTGTCCCCGGTTTAAT
>JASJAT010000224.1 GCA_030066885.1 Arenicellales bacterium
TCCTTTAAACTTTCACCTTTCATCTTTTAACTATCTAGATTGCTACGGCCGCTGACGCGGCCTCGCAATGACAAGGACTGAAAAACCCTCCGAAAGGAATAGCCAGAGACATCTATCCCCATCAAGTGTTTCCTTTACCTGGCTATTGTCCTACGTTGACGCACGAGCTCATCCAACGCCTCCTCCTGCTTTCGCACTTCCTTGAGCCTTCGTTCTTCCATCATTACTGAATCACCCTCGCCGACATTATCACCGCCACAGATGAAGCACCGCCCTTTGTAAAAGGGAATCACAAATACACACCAAAGACCTAAGGTCAAAATTGAAGCCAGGACAGAAAAGAAGCCGATGCGGCGTTTCACTATGACAGGACGTTTACAATCGAAACAGTAATTGTCTTTGGATGTCTTTTTTCGGTTGAAGATCCACACCAAGACCAGGATCAGACCAATTAAAATTACTATGCTCTGAAAATCCATCATCACACCTTCCTCATTAACACCCCCGTGTTATCCATTATTAGAAGCAACTCTTGTGCCAACTTCTGACGGTACCCCATAGCCGTACTGGTGGGGATTTACTTGGATGTTGCGGACTGACAACCGACCTGAGAAAGGTCGCAGCTCAATATAATGTAAAGAATCTTGAACACGTCGACCGAGCGTTTTACAGGTGATGTAAAGTCCCACACGCCGGCTCATATGGTTTAAAAAAATCCTGGAGTTTTATAAACCCAGTAACGCAGTCTAACCCACCCCATACAGACCAATTTGCCGATACTCTTTCAATTGCCGTAATATCAGGCACGCTGGTGATCCGGCTTCAGTCTATATGCTATGAGCATACCTAGCCTGCATATTGCACCAAGGCGGCCGTGTGTTGTGTGTATCATGAACCATGACAAAATAAATGTCGTTGCGCTGAGATACTTAGTAACACCAGAAGCTATGACAGACAAAGCGAAACAACCCAGTAAAACACACTGTCTGGATTGCCGCGTTCCCCGGATCAAGTCCGGGGTCCTCGCAAAGACCTGCGCTTTTTTCAGATCGGAACCAAAAAGTAATGGATCCTTCGATGTGTACCGTTTGTCCTTATAGTCGGCTTACACTGGCCCTGGCTGGTCCAGGCCCTGCGCCATCAACCGGGTCCTGATGCAACATGCAGACTAGTGGCACGAATTCTTCGGACTGGATCGCCCAAAGATACGCTTTGGTCGAAGAGGCGGCCATGGAAGGTATCTATGAGTGGTTCATCGACCGAAACGAAATCTATGTATCACCCAGATTGCATAAGATTTTTGGATTCGAACCCGGTGAAGTGGGGCCAAAGGATTGGCGCTGGAACGACCGTGTCCACCCTGATGATTTAGGCGACTACAAGAAAAAGCTGGCTGCTTATCTCAACTCCCCTTCTGAGCGATGGGAACATGAATATCGGTTTCGAGATAAAACCGGAAGCTATCGCTGGATCCTCGATCGGGGTGTTTCTGTGCGTGATCACATCGGCAAAGCTACGCGTCTGGTCGGTGCGATAACCGACATTACACGCACCAAAGAACACGGTGTAGAACTTTCCCGAAAATCACAACTGCTCGAATTGATTTTAGAAAACATCGATCAAGGGATCAGTGTAATCGATGCCGAGCTTAAGTTTGCTGCGTTCAACAGTAAGTTTCTCGAATTACACAGGTTTCCACCCGACAGGTTTAAAGTCGGAGATCCGATCGAAGAAGCCATACGCTATAACGCCAACCGGGGGGAATATGGCGATGGCGACGTCGAGACACTCGTCGAACAACGAATGCAACAAATCAACTCGTTAAAGCTCGACTCGTATGAACGTACGCGGCCGGATGGAACCGTGCTTGAAATCCGACAGACTCCTTTACCCGGTGGAGGTTATGTCTCGACTTACACCGATATCACCTCACGCAAGAATACTGAGCAAGCGCTTCGCGAAAGTGAAGACCGCTATGAGTTTGCCATGCAGTCTGTGAACGAAGGCATTTACGACTGGGATATCAAAAACAATCAAATTTACTATTCAGATCGCGTCATTAAAGCACTCGGTTTGGTGCCTTCTAAATTGAAAACACTGGAAGACTGGTCAGACCGTATTCACCCCGACGATATACAGATCTTCCGAGACGCTGTGGTTGGACACCTTAAAAAAGAGACCGAGCGCCTCGAGGTTGAATACCGTTACCGCGACATGGATGGAAAATGGCGTTGGGCCTGTCAACACGGTATCGCCTTGCGCGATGACACCGGTTACGCCTATCGAATGATCGGTTCAACTGGTGATATCACGGCGTTGAAAGAAAAAGAGGCGGAAGTCAGGGAGCAAGCCGAGATCCTGAAATTGATATTGGGGACTATGAATCAGGGTATCAGTGTTGTGAACCAAGATCTCGAGGTGATTGCATTCAATAGCAAGTTTCTCGAGCTATTGGATTTACCGGCAGATCAGTTCAAACCTGGATTCAAGATGGAGCAGGCATTTCGGTACAACGCTGAGCGGGGTGAATATGGCGAGGGTAATGTCGAACAACTGGTACAGCAACGACTTGAGCTGGCCCGTAAATTTAAACCGCACAAATTTGAGCGCACACGCCCCGATGGCACGGTCATTGAAATTTGGGGTCATCCAACCGAGGGTGGTGGGTTTATATCCACTTATACCGATATCACCGAACGGCGCAAGGCGGAGCAGTCCTTACGGGAAAGCGAAGAGCGGTACGCGCTGGCCACCGAAAGTGCTAACGAAGGTATCTTCGACTGGGATGTCAAAGCCAAAACCGTGTATGTTTCGGATCGTCTTAAGGAATTGCTAGGACTCAAGGTTACGGGTAATTTCATTACGCTCGAACAATGGCAATCGCGCATTCATCCGGACGATCGTGAAAAAATGCGTTCGGCAGTAGGCGCGCACCTGCGCGGAGAAACCGATTTTTATCGATGTGAACTTCGCACTGTCGGTGACGGTGGAGAAAGAGGACGATGGATCGTACATAGCGGTACGGTGCTGCGTGACGATGAAGGCTGGGTGTACCGTATGGCCGGCTCGATAGGCGACATTACGGAGATGGTAGAGGCAAGGCACAAGGCGGAGCAGGCTCATCAACTGGCCAGCGAAAGGAACCGCACTTTGGAATCGTTGTCATCAAAGCTGTCCAAATATCTATCGCCGCAGGTGTACTCCTCCATATTTACTGGCCAGACAGAGGTCAAGATCTCAACCGAGCGTAAGAAACTCACGGTTTTGCTCTCTGATATCGTCGACTTTGCAGAAATTACCGACAACTTGGAGCCGGAAGAGCTCACCCGTGCACTTAACCGATATTTGACGGAAATGTCGAAAATTGCGTTGGACCACGGCGCTACCATCGACAAGTATATCGGCGACGCCATTTTGATGTTCTTTGGAGATCCGGAAAGCAAAGGCGAACAGGAAGATGCGAAGTCCTGTGTAGAAATGGCTACTGCCATGCAAAAACGAATGCGGGAATTACAGATCGAATGGCAAGACCTCGGCATCCCCAATCCCCTACAAATCAGGATCGGTATCTGCACCGGCTATTGCACGGTGGGCAATTTCGGTAGCGAGGACCGAATGGACTACACCATCATCGGGAACCCAGTCAACGTTTCATCGCGTATACAAAATCTCGCTGAGCCCGGCGGCATCATGTTGACCTTTGAAACTTACTCACTGGTTAAAAACGACTTTGTATTTGAGGAGAAAGAGCCCGTTACGGTAAAGGGTTTGTTGAGACCAGTGCGGATTTTTCGTCTTGCAAATACACTGGATGATGTCATCGACCAGAATCGAATCGTGGAAGCGTCTCAAGACGGCGTACAGATACGACTGGATATGGATCACATCAAATCCCAGGATAGAGAAAAGGTGATCGAAAAACTGGAAACGGTGCTAGCACTGCTTAAAAAGGATGACGGGTAGAAGTACTTCCGCTAAACGAAGGCTCCCAATATAAAAAAGCTAGTCAAGCAGCCAGTTTTGAACCCTTAAGGACTTGGCTCGGGAGAATCCCCGGGTATTTCTAGTAACCATCACGGCTTTAACACTTAGCGCTTGCGCCGCAAGCAAAGTGTCTAAAGGACCCATGTCAACGCCTTTAGTTTCCAGGTCGGTGCGGATCTCCCCGTATATTTTTGCTGCCTTATCGTCAAACGCCAACGTCTGAAACCGGGCGATTAAGAGTTGAAGTTTAATCTTGTTCTGATACTTCCATGCCCTTTGACTTGTACCGTACTGCAACTCGGCGATAGAGATAGAGGATATGAGAACCTGACCATATTCCTTGGTCCCTATCCTGCCCAGAATGTTTTTATAGCCAAGACTGCGATTAACAAGATCGATACAGATATCCGTATCCAGCAGGTATTTCATCTAGCCTCCCTGGCTAATCAAAGCTCCGTATCTGTTGACCCTTTGGTTGCGAGCGTTGCAGCGAAGCATCGTCGTCCAGACTCTCCAATAATCTTGCAAGCTCGCTTCGTTTGTATTGCTTTGGAATGAGTATAACCGCGTCACCAAAGCGCTTGATGATCACTTCATTGCCTTGGAAACGATAAGCTTTGGGCAAACGAACAGCCTGGCTGCTGCCATTCTGAAACAACTTCGCGGTCTCAATCTCCATATATACGTAGTATAGACGTCGGTCAACTGAGATTAAACCGGGACCTGTGCATTTTCTTTCAATGATGTTGTGCAGCCTCGGACTCTGATCGCGGCGAGGCACCGCTCCTTATATAGTCCAAAGCTTAAAGATTAAAGTTTAAAGACCAAAAGAAACAGTTTGTCAGTCTTTAAACTTGTTACTTCTAAACTTTCTACTTACTAGCTATTGACTGGGCGGTGGTGGCGGCATTTCCTCGAAATTGGGTATATCTTCTGGGGTTGAGTCCCAGCCCTCACGACGCTTGGCATAAACAATAGCGTTGGGGGCAAACCAGCTGTTATCGTCCGCACTCCCTACCGCAATCCCTACTACGCCTGGGCGTGCGGAGTTAGTAGAGAAGACCCGGCTGCCACAAGTAGGACAAAAATGACGGCTATTAATATTGCCACTGTCCGCGGTTGATCCATAGCTGGAAGTTTCTCCTCTGAT
>JASJAT010000054.1 GCA_030066885.1 Arenicellales bacterium
GCTGTCGCAGGTGGATTGATCTTCGGCTTCGGTGCGATGCTCGCTGGTGGGTGCGGCTCAGGTAGTTTCTGGCGGGCAGGGGAACGTTAGATCAAACTCTGGGAATTCAGCTGATTAGAACAACTTCTCCTGCTGACCGTATGCTACGTAGTCCACGAAGACTCCATTAGTTATACCTCCTGGACTTGACCGCGGGTCTGACGATGAGGGTATCATTATCGATATTCGATATCGAAAGCCGATATATAATAAAATGCAACATATTGAACCAGACACACAACGCCAGCCGGTCTCCAAAGTGTTCCTGGCATTTCTCCAACTCGGGCTTACGTCCTTCGGTGGACCGGTTGCACATCTTGGTTACTTCCGTGAAGCGTTTGTGGTGCGTCGCCAGTGGCTTGATGAACGTGCTTACGCGGATTTGGTTGCCTTATGTCAGTTTCTTCCCGGACCCGCCTCCAGCCAGGTAGGCATTGGTATCGGCTTGGCGAAGGCGGGGTTACCTGGTGCATTCGCCGCCTGGTTTGCTTTTACTCTGCCATCTGCTGTAGCACTGACGGTGTTTGGTTATGGGTTCGTTGTCCTTGAGGAATCTATTCCAACAGGGGTGCTTCATGGTTTAAAGGTCGTAGCCGTTGCAGTAGTTGCACAGGCTGTTTGGGGTATGGCGCGATCGTTGTGCCCCGATGCGCCTCGTGTCACGCTGTGTGTACTTGCCGCGATTGGGGTTCTGGCGGCGCCAACTCCGTTCACCCAGGTGGCAATGATAATTGCCGGTGGTATCGCGGGGCTCATCTGGTTGTCCACAGAGCCTGGGGCCCGTTCCACCTCACTGAACATTCGTGTCGGGAGGCGCCTGGCGGTTTCTTTGTTGGTTTTGTTCTTTGTTTTGCTCATTGGTCTACCGTTGTTGGTCGTGGCGCACCCGTCTCCGGCCCTTGCCCTCGTCGACAGCTTCTACCGGACCGGCTCATTAGTATTTGGGGGCGGGCATGTTGTGTTGCCGTTGCTTCAGGCGGAAGTGGTACCACCCGGCTGGGTTACGAATGATGCGTTCTTGGCCGGTTATGGAGCGGCTCAGGCAGTACCGGGGCCGCTCTTCACCTTCGCTGCCTATCTAGGCACAGTGATGGATAACCCACCGAACGGTTGGTTGGGGGCCTTGCTTTGCCTGCTCGCTATCTTCGCACCGTCGTTTCTATTAGTGATCGGGGTACTCCCGTTCTGGGATGCAATGTGCAATTTGCAGTGGGTACAGAAGGCACTACTCGGTGTCAATGCTGTTGTCGTGGGTCTGCTACTGGCGGCGCTTTACAATCCGGTTTGGACCAGCGGTATCCTATCGGCCGCTGATTTCGCACTGGCCCTAGGGGCGTTCACGTTGCTTGCCTTCTGGAAAGTTCCTCCTTGGCTGGTCGTCGTGCTGACGGCGGTAGGTGGTTGGGCAATTCAGTACGTGAGTGTTTTATGACGGGCGGGGACAAGGACTTGTATTCTGGTCTCATCCGTCTGCATGTCCTGCACCATGCCGCGGAAAAACCCATCTACGGCGCTTGGATGATCGAAGAGCTTCGCCACCACGGCTACGAAATCAGCCCAGGTACCCTCTACCCAATGCTGCACGCTCTAACTCGCAAGGGATATCTAAAGTTCCGACAGGAGGGGCCCAGCCGGCGTGCTCGGCGCATCTACACGATCACACCAAAGGGTCGTGCCGCTGTAGCTGATGCCAAGAAGAAAGTGCGAGAGCTTTTCAGCGAGTTGTTTGATAAAGAATGAGACCGTAACTCGAGCAGAATAAAACTCATCCCATATTTAGGGAAAGCTCCCCTTTTGGCAGTAAGTTGAACAACGCAGTGCATGGGCATCCCCCTGAAAGACAGGCGTGTCACGCCACTTATACTCTGGATTGATAGAGCTTTGCCAATCCTTCCTGCATTCATGTAGTCGCCCTAAAACAACGCGCCTCTCATCAAAACCGAACTTGGCACACACATGTGTTGAAGTTCCCATTCCTAGATCTATGCTGAATATGTGAATAAGTTCATCTGCTCCTTACTAATTCTAAGTCTGTCTCCGCTCTTATGGGCATATGCGTTTGCAGAGCCCTGCAACACATTCAGAGAGTGTGATGATTTGGGACGAGCCGCACAGGATATGGAAGACCTTACTAAAGCTCAGGCCTATTACCAAAAGGCTTGTTTTATGGACACAGCTAAACCGCTTTTGAACCTTCGGAACAATTCTTGTCGGGCCGTAGCCAAAATAAGCGGTGAGCTCGATAACTATATTTCTGCACACTCGTTTTTCGATAAGGCGTGCAATGATGGAGAGGATGCAGGCTGTTTTCATTTAGCACTGCTGGAAAACGATAGGGGTAACTTACAGCTCGCTATGGAACTGATGAAGCCATTGTGTGATAGAAAATATATTATTCATAAAAACGTTTGGTCCAGTGGATGTAATGAATACAAGCGAATGAAACGGGCATGGGAAGTCCATAATCCGAGGCAACCTCGCGATGATGCCATACAAATACCCGCTCTTGTGATCACACTTCTTTTACCTGTAATTGCCACTGTATATTTATTTTTGAGGCGGCACTACGTCGGCCTAATTCTCTCTGGGTTAGCGTTTATTTCTTACGGTTATTACGAATATGGTGTTTCACCCTATGCAAATATCCGAATCGACTTATTAGTGATATATCCTCTTCTTCTGCTTAGTCTCGCCATTTTTATTGCAAGTGCTGTGTTACTGTTTAAGAGAAACCATGTTTAGGCATCACTTATATATAAGTGTGCGTCACGAAATCTCTGGATTAGTCACTATTTGAACGTCAGCTGCCAACAATGCTTGGCTTTCACTCGCCTCACACGACGTTCCGCAATAGTATTTCTAAAGTCCCCTAAACATACAGAAAGGTCTTCGCTACATGCGACAGAAGCGACGCGATTCGAAGAATGGCTTCGCGAGGGGGGACTGCCGGAGTAACTGCGACTAAGGGCTGTCATACAACGTGCGCAGCGAACACTTGTCGTCCCTGTCGTATCTGCCCTCAATGATTTAAATCAACGCAATATCCGCTACTTTGTGATAAACACTACGGCAGTTGTACCTCTATCGGAGGTCGGCGATGTTTGGGCGAAAACCCCTTCTTTATTTTTCTATTGTAGTAGCGACGGTCGGTTTTTTCGGTCATTGGTTTATTGATTCGAATCCTGAGCAAGAAAAGCGCGAACAGGGGTTAGTGGACTCGGAGCGTACAGGAATGAATTACTTCCTCAGCCAAACACAGCCCGCCGGTGTCGCCAAACCGGGAGTACATCCGGCGCCGGGCGATGACGATTATGTACGGATAGAAGGTGAAGGGAAGGTCTACTTCCAAAATCAAAACGTCGTTGTATGGGGCAACATAGAAACTGACCTTGGAGAAGTTGTGGCGGGAGAAGCTGTAGCGTTCTACTCCGAGTCACTCAACGAACGCTTTACCACAATCAGTGGTAGTAACGGGGAGTTCGTGATTACGGATATAAAAGCGGCGACCGACTACCGCGTAATCGTCTCTCCGCGCGGTATGTATAAACGTTACACAAAATCACCGGTTGACGTAAGTTTTAATCAAGTTGTTCACAACATCATCTTAGAAACCCTGCCTGTTGGTGTGCTCAGCGGTAAAGTTGTAGACTTTTTCGATCGTCCAGTACCGAGTTTTGAACTAACCATACGTACCGAGGAAAAAGATAACTGGTCGATTGACGCTATGACGGATGAATCCGGCGTTTTTAGCGTGATTGACTTTCCGAAAGGGGGGTTTCAGGTATCGTCAGGGTCGATGCAATCCTTTCAAGCAACCGGTTTCTACTTTGATCCTGACGATATCGATCCTGTAATCGTAAATGTTGACATCGGACCTTACAGCTTGAGCGGCCACATTTACGATGAATCCGGTAAAACCATTGACGGAGCCAATGTGGTAGTCGTCTGGACTGCAGAAGACGACGATGTCACCAGTGAGTCCACACGTCAGGCCACCACCGACACCAGCGGCGCGTTCCGGTTTTTTGGATTGGGTCCCGGAGACCACGAGCTGATTGTATTCGCTTGGGGAGAAGGCGCATTCAAACAAACGGTTAGACAAAATGTAAATCTAGGCGTCGATTCGGGGCAGGTAAACGTAGTTCTCAAGACGCATTAAACAAGTCGAGCGGTAGTTTTGTATTCGACTCAGGGACGGATCAGGTGGGATGACTCCTTTACAAATCGTTTGGATGCATTTTGCCGAGCTGTTCCATCTGCACCGTTGACGGCCCAACTCGAACGGCGATGTCACACCGAACTTCCAAAGAGAGTCAGAACTTAGTAGCTGCTGAATACTTCGATGTTTCCTTGGGCGTCGAAACTCAAGACGTCGTAGTCCTTAGGTATCTCGCTGTTCATACCGGGAGACAACTGTGGCATGCCGGGTGCGGTGATTCCCTTGATTTTCGGGCGCTCGGACAATAATCGTTTAATGTCGTCCACCGGGACATGGCCTTCAATGACGTAGCCATCAACGACTGCAGTGTGACACGACATCAATCGTCTGTCGGTCAGGCCGAGTCTCGCCTTAATCTCGTTGAGTCGATCGGTGTTATGAGTCTGCACAGTGAAGCCATTCTTTTCCAGGTATTCCACCCAACCGGTGCAGCATCCACAAGTTGGCGATTTGTAGACAACAATCTCGTCTTGGTCGGCGGCAAGGGTCGTACCAGCCATTGAAACGCTCAGCAAAATAAATCCAATCAGGGTCTTCATCGTTCCTAAACTACGTTTGTATAGGATAGTCATAAATATAAAGCGATTCCGTCAAATAGACCAGGAAAGCCGCCACCTTTTTTAAATATAACTGTCAGACCAAAATGTAGGCTTTCACATTAAAGCTTCCTTCCTGTAGAAGCATAATTCAAGGGATATTATTCACAACCCTGGTGCTTACGCCACATCTCAGCATCGTGTCCTTCGGGAATATTTAAACATGGATTGGCAACAGAGTAACCGCGCAGCAGGTTGTACTTCGCAATCTGCTCCTCGGACACTATGCCGGGAGTCACTAAATGCGCGGATAGATGAATATATCTCAGTTCCTTTCTTACTTCCTCAATCGCATCTAGCGACGATCGAAGAATGGTATTGTCGACTGTGCGATTCTGAAAGTGGTTCTCAAGTTCTAATTCAAGGGCGATGAGTCTTTCTCCCTGCTGGATAGCCTGACTTTTCATCTGGTTAAAGATTTTCGTGATTTCGGTAACTTGCGCATCACTAAGATGGATCTCTTCTTTCATTTCAAGCAGATGCAGTGGTCCCGGCAACCCATTGAGCTCCGCAGCTTTAGCCAATCCCCAACCCCCACCGCGCTTCAACTCAGCAATGTCTTCCGGTGTCAGACTTTTTATCGCCTGTATTTCTTGACCCACATATTCTGAGGTGTGGGAATGCTGCATTTGATCCGCGTGGGCGGCAGTGAAAAGTAATAAAATCACTAAATAATTTTTCATCTTGGATTTCTCAACTTCCTTCACCAGAGCTTAACCATTTACAACTCACAGGTTTCATACTAGAGATTTGTTTTGGGTGCAATACACACATCGCGCAGCTAACCATTGTTTATTGTCGAGAGCAGGTTTTTGCCTGAATCCTGTATCTTCTTGACACTAAAGTTTCAAACCTTATTTCAAGTCCGGCAAAGCCTTCCACACTGACTAAACTCATTTTTGAAGGACGTATGACCGTGGGAGGTTATTACTACTTACTAAAGGTCTTTGTGGCTTTGCTAGCTACGTGCACGAGCTCGTGACATAAAAACAAAATAGTGGAGCAATACCCTGCATGCTACACAGAAAAAACGAGTCGGGGCTTGGGACAAGTCTTACTGACGGTTTCACGGAGCAAGATAGCCGTGGCCCGCCCAAACGACCCAAAAGACGACTGAATGCAGGGCTTTAAAAATACACTGTGATTCCCTGGATCAGCATGGCCATAATAGGCCCGATTCTTGTTGCTGTTGGTATCGTGTTCCAGCTCGTTGCGCGGTTGGGCTGATTTTGAGGGACAGACTCTGGAGAGAGTCAGGACACTATTTTTAATTTTTTCGAGGTTTGTGGGTCTTCTTTCGTAACGGCCGGCCTGAGACGGCGACTGGCTTGCTCGATACGCCGTTGTAGCTCAGACTGATGCTGCTCTTCAAAGGGTCCATCGTTGTCTAGCAGCCCACGTCGCTCCAATATCCTGCGCACGGCGTTTCTTTCGGCGTGATATTTGCCGGCCAGCCACGTAGCAACTAATAACAGAATAAAGCCGGTAATCCATATGCCGAGTTCCAACATTCTGGTCGCTCTAGATATTTATTCATTTTTAGTTTAGACCATTCCGTACTGCTTTACGGTGTATACGAATTTAATCGAGGCGAGGGCGCGCTCCTATTGTACGTACTTGCTCTTGCTTTAAGTATGGGCAAAAAACAATGTTGATTCCGTTGAAGATGGTATTGAGATCGTAGAAGGATAAAAAGTGAGTTGTCAGTCGCGCTGGTAGGTGCCGAGTAATCGGTTCATACCAATGACATTCGGCTCAACGCGGGCAAGCAACGCCTGCATGGTCAGGCCCGCTTCCAGGTTTAATTCATCGTCCAAAGCCAAAATCCAAAAGTAGTAGTTGTGTAGGCCATGACCACTTGGAGGCATGGGACCACCGTAACCGGCTGTACCGAAGTCTGTCACGCCTTCAGTAAATTCCTTGCTGCCTTCCTCCAAACCAGCAACCGATGCTGGGATGTTATAAAGAACCCAATGCACGTAGCCATAGCCCCCGGTCGGGGAAACGAGCGGTGCATCCGGATCGTGGCAAATCACAGCAAAAGAACGCGTACCTTCGGGAACGTTGCTCCACGACAATTGCGGTGATACATCCTCAGCTTCACCAGTGTGTTTGGCGGGAATCGATTCTCCGTGCTGGAAAGCATTACTGTGTAGTGTCAACTCTGATAATGCGAAGCCCATGTGACTTTCCTTTGATTTGTCATAATTTGTACCTGCAATCATACCCTCGATGGGGGGTCCATTGCATGGCCACGCGCTCTACCGTCTGAGTCTCATTCTAATGGCTGCTTGATGCTGAATGCTCCACGTAAATCACCTAGCTTATAGTTGACAGCTTGATCGTGCGGGTAGTGCTCAGTCAGGGCATTCCGCACCGTCTCGGCAAGATCATCGATGTTTCCGTGGCAGGCTAAGCATACTTCTTGTACCGGAATAGGCTTCATGAATCGGAAGTAACGTCCGCCCGGTTCTTCAACAACCTCACTATGACTCATCTCTTTATAGCTCTGGCCTTGTGCAGCGCGTGATTTAAAATCGATCAACACCTGCTGTTCCCACGCATCTGGTGTCCCGATCATGGGGTTGCGGACGCGAGTACCAACACGACTTATTTTCCACCCGCTTTGCAGCGAGAGTCTGTTCGCGACGGAGGGGGCGATGTCGCGGCATACACCGATCGCTTTGGATGGATCGCCCTTTCCTAACTCTGCTTTGAGTGCACCGCCGAGCTCCTTAGCAAACGCCATGACGGTTTGTCCAGCCGCCTGTGTTCGCTCTGTGAGCTCCTCCTGGCTTGACGCAGACTGGGCCGTCAGCGCAACGAAAATGAAAAGTGAACATCTCTTAGCTAGTTTTAAATTCATTAATTCGCTTCCTCATAGTGTGCAGACGTTTGGTTGATTAGCTCTTAGAGTTTTGCACGTGCATTAGTTTAATGGTTAGCAATGATTCAAGCGCGATTCCTATGCATGGATATTGATCCGTATCAAGATACTTATCTGTTTATACAATCCATGTAAAATTTTCCGTCAACATCAATTCTTATCTAAGTCATGGGGTGAACGGTGAATTTAGATAGAATAGAGATCGGTCCAATTAGGTTGTTTTAAAAATCGAATCTAGAGGAGGAGTACATGGCAAAGATAGCATTCCTGGGACTTGGGCAGATGGGGAGCCGGATGGCTGCCAATCTGGTCGCGGCAGGACATGACGTTACTGTATGGAATCGCTCATCGAACAAGGTTGAACCGCTTGCGGAGAAAGGTGCAACAATTGCCGAGTCACCGGCGGACGCGGCGAAAAACGCCGATGCCGTTTTTTCCATGGTGGCCGACGACGCGGCCTCTGAGCGTGTATGGCTTGCTGATGACGGTGCTTTGTCGGCGGTACCTGCTCAATCACTCGCCATCGAATGTAGCACGATCTCGCATAATCATGTCCGTCGGTTGGCCGATGCAGCGGCCGCGCACGGCTGTAGTTATCTGGATTGTCCTGTCAATGGGCCACCATCGGCTGCGGCGACGGGTGATCTGGTCCTACTCGTCGGAGCATCGCAAAGCGATCTCGAGCGAGCACGGCCGCTGTTGGATATCATCTCCAATTCGATACTCCATTTCGGGGCTGTCGGGACGGGTACGGCATTCAAGTTGATTAACAATCTTCTTGGTGCTGTGCATGTCGCCTCGATTGCCGAGGCGGTGAACCTTGCACATAGGCTTAAGTTAGATGCTGAGACATTGATTGCGGCCGTGGAAAGCGGGCCCTGTGCCAGCCCTCACGTTAAGCGAATGATTCGCCCCATGGCCGAAGGACGGCTTGCTGATCAGTTTGGGCTTGCGATCGGTCTGCGTGAAAAAGATTCACGCTATTGCCTAGCTATGGCTGAGGCATTCGAAACTGGTATGTCGGTAGGTGAGGCCGCCTATCAATGGTACCAATTGGCCATCGAAAGTGTAGCGAATCAAGACGATTCCGCGATGCTGCAAATTACGACAGCGCATAACGGGATGATTCCGGCTAGGTAAACTATTGCCTCCGGATGTTTTATGTTACGAACACACAATGTATGTGAGTCTCAGACGACTTGAAAGAAGAGATCAATGCGTGAAATTATTACTTTGTCGACCACCCGACGTGAGGAACTGGTCGACATTACGGAACACGTTACCGCCGTTGTTCGTCGGAGCAACGTAAGCGATGGCGTAGCATCCGTCTATGCGCAGGGAGCGACTGCGGCAATGATGATTCAGGAGAATTGGGACGAGAGCGTCCAGTCCGATGTAGTGAATCTGCTGCGTAAACTGATTCCCCGTGGCGTATGGCTGCACGATCGCCAGGACGGTAATGGCGACTCCCATCTCAAGGCGGGATTGGTGGGTCCTTCAGAGACGATCCCCGTAATCGACGGTAAACTGGGCCTTTCTCGCTGGCAAAATATTTTCTTCTGCGAGTTCGATGGGCCACGTCAGGAGCGGCGCGTAATATGTACGGTGATTGCCGATTGATGGGTGATTACCTTTGACAATGAAGTCTCCTCTATCCCATAAAAGGCGTCAGTCATACGAGAAGCCAGTAATCACGATCAAACGAATGATAATGGTCGCGGTACCGCCGGCTCCATCGCCACTGTCGTAGATTCTCCACGTTGATCATTGTATAAAACGAAAAGGACGCTATTCCTTAACATTTTCTAAAGACCATGTATCTACAGCTTTTAGTCGGGGCGTGAGATGAAGCTTATTGGGAACTACTTGTCGCCTTATGTGAGGCGTGTCGGGGTCAGTCTAAACACAATGGGGATGCCATTCGAGTTTGAAGAGGTTTTCATTTTCAAAACCCCCGAGAAAGTTCGCCAATACAATCCACTGGTACGCATTCCAACGCTCATTCTGGGCAATGGAGAGGTTTTAATCGAGAGTTCCGCTATTCTGGATGCGCTCGATCAGATAGCGGGGGACGAACGTCGCCTGGTCCCTGCCTTCGGGAGCGAGCGGCGTCGGGTGATGAAAGAAGCTGCGATCGGTGTGGGCGTTATGGAGAAGGCGCAGTGGGCGTTCTATGAGGGGCGATTCAGACCGGAAGAGAAAATCCAACAGCCCTGGATAGACCACAACGAGAAACAAGTATTGAGTGGGCTTGATTACCTCAATGATGCAGCTCAAAAAGCAGGAGAGCAAGGTTGGCTTGGGGATACCGAGAAGATGAGTCAGGCAGATATCACCGCGGTAGTTGCTTACTCTTTCGCTGTAACTGTCAGGCCGGCCCTTGGAATCGCAGAAAGAGTGCCGGCTTTGGCGGCATTTGCAGATCGTTGTGAGGGGCTCGAAGTATTTAAAGACTGTCCGATTCCAAACCAACCCTGAATCCGTACAAAGAGAATGCGAATAAAAGAGGGTGGTTCGCCGCCAGCGTTTTGGTTTACCAGATCATTCCCCCGTTAATTCCGGCTACTGCTTGTTTGCAAATCTCAGACGGATTTGTCCGAACCTTCCGATGTGTTCTATTTGTTATTCGTATTCGTAGGGCTCGACCCCATCCGCTTGCATGGTATAGCCCGCTGTAATATCTAGAACGCCATCAAAAGCAGTCCATGGATTGGTTTTACCCGTGGTTAAGATCGTGCCTTCTACCCAAACGGGATCAAATAATCCTTTAGTTTCAATGCCCACATTGCTGTTGACATAGACCATTTGATTGGGCGGTGGTGGCGGAACGTGGATACATGCGCCGACATAGGGGACTAAGAAAAACTCGGTGACCTTTTGCCCATCAAACTCGACGGGTAAAACGTATCCCGGCATGCGAATGCTTTTTCCGTTCAAGTCTTCGACGACAGAATACGCTTGAGCCCGCCGTTTCTCTGCGATCTCATCGCGCCGGGCAAGCAGTCCGTCTACATCGATGCCTTGTTGATCGAGTTCTTTCTCCAACGTCTCAGCCCGTTCGAGCATTTCTTCAGAGACGCTGGAGGGGCTGGATTTATAGAATTCTCGGGTACGCACAATCGTGCCTAGATCGTAGAGCTGGTCTTCTGTCAGCGCCTCGAAAGGATCATCAAAATTACGTGGAGGTATTAGATCCTGCCAACCGATTTCCCGGACGTCAGCGGCACTGGCCCCCGCAACATAGACAAGACACAACATTAAGCCCAATATTTTCACGCTATTGATTTTCACTTGCATGCATACCTCAGATTACACAGGGCAATTTTACTAGATTAAAAGCAACGCATTTGTCACATCTTCTAATTCTGGCATCTAGATACGAATAGTCAGTCCGTCGGCCAAGGAATTTCGGTACGCTCGATAAGCTGGAATACAGCCCACAAACGTGCCTGCCAATAGGACCAATCCTAACAAGCTTAGTTCATAGCCACTCGGCAAGCCTAGACCCACATAGACACCGAGCCGATCTTGGATGATCGGTTGCGCTACCGCCATAATGACGTATAACAACGCTAACCCCGCACCGATTCCAACCGCGGTTAAGACACAAGCTTCACTGACCATCAACGTGAAAATGTGTTTTTGCTGGGCACCGACGGAGCGCAGCACGGCCATCTCCCGGCGACGCTCATTAAGACTTGTTAACAATGCCACCAGCATACCGCTTAATCCCACCAGCACCACGAAAATAGAGACCACCAGCAATACTTGTTCCGCCATATTCATCACACCCCATAACTCAGTCAGTGCTACCCCGGGTAGTATTGCCAGCAGGGGCTCCTCTTTGTATTCATTGATGTCACGCTGCATTTTAAAGGTCGCTATCTTCGATTTAAGCCCCAGCAAAAAAGCGGTAATGACTTTGGGTGACAGATCCATTTTTCTAGCCTGCTCAGCCGATATAGTAAGACCGGGTACAGGCGCACCTGATTGCCAATCGATATGGATGGCCTCTATACCGGCAAGGCTGACATGCACGGTTTGATCCACCGGGGTGCCTGTGGGTGCCAGAATCCCAACTACTTTGAACGGTTTGTCCGCATGTTCGTGAAAACTCACTTTTCCGGCACCGTGTGCGATAACGATTGGATCGCCCAGCTTGTAGCCTAATTTTCTGCCGACTTCAGATCCAATAACAGCATCGTATAGATCCTCAAAAGGCTTGCCTTGTGCGAACCTCAGGTTTCGGTTGCGGGCGTATTTGTAATGGTCGAAGTAAGCGTGATCGGTTCCCATTACGCGGAATCCCCGGTGCGAATCTCCTAGTGAGATCGGCACTGACCACTGGACAGCTTTATTTCCAGCAATGTCCTGGTAACTTTCCCATGAGATGTTGTTGGTGGCATTGCCGATTCGAAACACAGAATATAAAAGAAGTTGAATAGAGCCACTACGTGCACCAACGATCAAGTCGGTTCCAGAAATAGTGTTGGCGAATCCACTTTTTGCCTCGGTGCGGAGGCGCTCAACGCCGATGAGCAGCATCACACTGAGCGCAATAGAACCGATTGTTAAAAATGCGGTGAAACGCCTATTGAACAGACTCTTCCAGGCAAGGGCAAGAACAGCCATATCTTTTTTCAGTGAACGCGATTGATCGTCTGAAAATCCACTACACGATCAAAGTAGTGCGCCAGCCCGCCATCATGGCTGACGAATAGCAGGGTGGTATTATTTTCCTTGCACTCCTGCATGAGCAGTTTAATGAATGCGTCTCTCAAATCGGTGTCCAGAGCGGAGGTGGGTTCATCTGCAACGATGATCTCCGGTGCGCCGAGCATTGCGCGGGCAACGGCTACCCGTTGCTGTTGACCGACACTTAGGTCCGTCACTGGCTTGTCAATCAACCCTTTATCGCCAATGCCGAGATGACTCAAGATACGTGTAGCCTCCGACTCTACCCCATTCCGAGTCGCCACTCGCTCTCGTCTTTTTTCGGAGAAGCGGCAAGGCAGAGTGACATTCTCGATAATGTTGAGATAGGGAATGAGGTTGAACATTTGAAATACGAACCCGATGTGATCAGTACGAAAGCGGTCCCGTTCACCCTGAGTCAGTCTAGACAAAGGCTGGCCTAGGATACTGATATCACCGCGTTGTGGCTGGATCACCCCACCGAGCAGGCTCAATAATGTGCTCTTTCCGCTGCCGCTAGGCCCTTTGATAAATACACGCTCCTCGTTATCGACCGAGAATTGTTCTATTGACAATACAGGAGAGTGATTTACTTGCCAGGCAAAGACAAGGTTGTTCGCCTCGATAATGGGATTTGGCATCAGCTTCGGATTACATACAAGATCAAGGCAAGGTAAGTCGAGACGAGTTC
>JASJAT010000225.1 GCA_030066885.1 Arenicellales bacterium
ATGATACATACCGACACTGTCGTGAGTGCTATTGGACCTTGGACCCGTACGTTAACAAACCCCCTTGATATTAAGTTGCCGTTGGAAATTTCACGGCACATCGTTTTGACGTTTAGGGGTGACGAATCGTACCCAATGCAGATCCCGATCGTAAAAGACCTTACTACCCAGAATAAGATGTACTTCAGACCGAGCACGGGGGGCGTTGCCTTGGTCGGTACGGGAGACCACGGTGATCCCGTGGATGAAGCCGATAACTTGGACGAAAACGTGTCAGCAGATTTTGTTGTGCATCAAGGTAGGCAAATTGGTCGTCGTATGAGTAAGTTTGAACATGCCTCACTCGCCGATTCCTGGGTTGGTCCCTACGACATAACCCCAGACTGGAATCCCGTGTTGGGGCCAGTACCAGGACTTGAGGGCCTTCATCTGGCATTTGGTTTTTCCGGGCATGGTTTCAAATTGTCGCCAGCAGTTGGAATGTGTCTGGCCCAGAACGTTTTAGGCCAGACACCGCTTGAGTCCTTATATCCCTATCGCCTGTCCCGCTTTGAGGAAGGCGATCTGTTAACCGGTTCATACGGTGTCGGTTCTATTTCTTGATAAACAGTAGCTAGTCGCGAGCTCTTTTTTGAGAACTGGAACGCGCTAGTCAGCTAGCGACTAGAAACTAGCCACTCGCCCTGTTTTATTCCGGTATCGCGTTGAGCTGGTATGCCGCTGCGATGGCCCCAGGGATCTCGTCGGAGAATAGCCCGAACCATTTTTTATATATATCGAGTATCTGACCGCTGCGGTATAGATCTGACAACACTCGGTTTGCAACCAGACGAAAATCTGCATCATTTCGCCTGACTGCAAGGGCAAACGGTTCATAGGAAAACGTGTTCTCGCTGACGTGAAACCGGTCCGGCGTTTCCGAGGTAAGAAGCAGGCCAATCAACACTACTTGATCGGAGCAATAAGCGTCTACTTTGTTCTCTTGCAACATGTTGAAACCCTGCGCGGCTGAGTCAACGACAATCACCTCAGCGTCGGTGGAGGTTTCTTCAAGAGAATATTCGAGTACTTCCCGTGTGGTTGTGCCTTTAACTACGGCAATCTTCTTGTCTTTTAGATCAGCCAAAGAGTCTATCGGCGACTTTCGCAGGGACATCAGCGAGGTGCCGGTAACGAACGTCAATTGTGTGAAGTCAACAAGCTCACTGCGGGACAGTGTCCTGGTTGTTGCGCCACAGAGAAGGTCAATTTTATTATCCTTTATCGCGGTGAACCGGTTTTGTGCATTGACCGGAACATAGTCCACACTGACATCGGACTTGTCTATCTTCGTCTTTACAGCGCTTACGATCCGGTCACACAAGTCGATAGAGTACCCAACGGGGCTGCCGTCGTTGTCTCGAAATGACATCGGCGGTTCTGATTGCCGATAACCGATTCTGATTTTCCCGGTTTTTTTGATCTGCTCTAACGTCGGCAGTTGTTCTGCTGCATTCAGTGTAGGTACGGTGAACAGCAATGCTGCTGCAGCAATAATAAAAGCTCGCATATCTTCTCCTAAGGGTTTTCGCGAATATATCACGTAACTTTATAAAAGATGTCGATGGTGCACTTGAACCGTATGATGCTTTATTAGTTGCTGATATTTGGTTCGGTACCGTTGCTATTCTCTAAACACCATACCTCGTTGTTTTGGCCCTTACCTTCCTGATCCGGTAAGGCACCGGACTTATTCCGTTGCATTTGAATTTTCCTAATACTATGATTGATTTTCTTAATAATACGAACAACTTCTAATCCAACACCACCCTAAGGAGCTAAGCAGAATGAAAAAACGCGAATTTCTTAAGAGTGCTGGCGTGGGAACCGCTGCTGCGGTAGCAGCGGTCAACGCGCCGTATGTAAAGGCGCAGTCCAAAACGCCGATCAAGTGGCGGCTGCAGACCTATGCAGGTGCTGCGTTGGCCGAGCACGTTGTGAAACCGGCCATCGATTCGTTCAACAAGGTGGCCAACGGCGAGATGGTGATCGAGTTGTATACGTCCGACCAACTGGTGCCGACAGGCGAGTTGTTCCGAGCCATGCAGGCGGGCACCATCGACGCGGTGCAGAGCGACGAGGATTCCATGGCCTCGCCCGCGGACGTCGGGGTGTTCGGCGGCTACTTTCCTTTCTCCACCCGCTACAGCCTGGACGTACCGGTGCTGTTCAGCCAGTATGGCCTGGCCGAGATCTGGAAGGAGGCCTACGATGAGATCGAGAACGTCACCTGGTTGAGTGCCGGTTCCTGGGATCCCTGCCACTTCAACACGGTCAAGCCGATCCGCAGCCTGGAGGACCTCAAAGGGCTACGCGTGTATACCTTCCCTACTGCGGGCAAGTTCTTGTCCCAGTTCGGTGTGGTCCCTGTCCAGATCCCCTACGAGGACGCGGAGTCGGCGGTAGTGACTGGCCAGCTGGACGGCATGGCCTGGTCCGGCATCACCGAGGACTATACCGTCGGCTGGGCGGACGTGACAAAGTACTTCTTGACCCAGAACCTTACCGGCGCGTGGATTGGCTCGTTCTTCGCCAACACCGCTTCCTGGGAGAAAGTACCGCCGCACCTGCAAGAGGCTTTCCGCCTTGCTATGGACAGTTCGCACTATTACCGGCAGTACTGGTACTGGGGCGGCGAGGCGCACCTACGCACCCAGGGCACCAAGCTGGAGTTGACTGCAATTCCCGATGACGAATGGGTTCAGGTGGAGCAGGCGGCGCAGAAGTTTTGGGATGAGATCGCTGAAACCAGCCCGCGCGCCAAACGAGTCGTAGAAATCTTCAAACAATACGCCTCGGTCATGGAAAAGGCGGGCAGGCCTTATCGCTACACCTGAGGCGGGCGCTATCTAAGCTGAGTAAAAGCCCTTCCCCGCGGTTGCGGGGAAGGGCTGCTCTTTTCTACTCCATCCGTTGAATTCCCGATTCTCGCGAGGTCAAGAATCCCAGGAGCAAGACGAGATTGCCGAGCGCGATAGTCAAGTACGTCAGATTCATTGATGCGATGAACCGCCGTCTGGGGCGGCTCGTCATGTACCTGATCTTCCCCATGATGGGCGTTCTGCTTTACGCCACCATATCCCGGACGTTCTTCGATCTGCCGCCGATCTGGACCACGGAGATGGCGCAGATGATCATGACCGCGTACTACCTGCTGGGCGGAGCGTATTCTATGCTGCTTGCCGCCCACGTCCGCATGGACCTGTTGTACGGTAGCTGGGCGCCCAAGCGACGGGCTTTCATGGACACAATTACCTCCTGTTTCCTGTTCTTTTACGTGGTGATTCTCCTTTATGGGGGGATTTCCAGCACCCAGTACGCTATCGAATACAACCAGAAGAACTTCTCGGTTTGGGCGCCGCCCATGGCGCCGATCAAAGTGATAATGACCATCGGCATCCTGCTGATGCTGCTCCAGGTGATCTCCACGTTCTTCAAAGAGTTGGCTGCGTTCCGGGGCAAGCCGATCGTTGAACCGTCGCGAGACGAGGGCAGCATATGAACTACGAGCTGATCGCCTTGTTGATGTTTACTTCGATGCTGCTACTGCTGCTCACCGGGCAGCGGGTATTCGGGGCAATCGGGTTCGTCGCCGCAATATTCGCCCTGATGCTTTGGGGGAAAGGCGGCATCGAGATGCCGTTCAGCGCCGCATTCAAGCTGTTCACCTGGTATCCGCTGTTGACGCTGCCGCTGTTCATCTACATGGGCTATATGCTGTCGGAATCAAAAATAGCCGGCGACCTATACCATGCGTTCCACGTCTGGTTCGGCCCCCTGAAGGGCGGTCTGGCCGTTGGCACCATCGGGCTGATGATCATCATCTCCGCTATGAACGGCCTCAGCGTTGCCGGCATGGCCATCGGCGCCACTATCGCGCTGCCGGAGATGCTGCGACGAGGTTACGACAAGGTGATGATCACCGGTGTCATTCAGGCCGGCAGCTCGCTCGGCATTCTCGTGCCACCGAGCGTTGTACTCGTGCTGTACGGCATGATCGCGCGCCAACCTGTCAGCCAGTTGTGGCTCGCAGGTGCGATACCGGGGCTCCTGCTCGCCGGCCTGTTCATGTTGTACATCGTGATCCGATGCAAGCTACAACCGCACCTAGGCCCGCCGCTGGCAGAAGAAGAGCGAAACATCCCCATGCGGGAGAAGCTGAAGCTGCTTCGTGCTGGCATCATCCCGATCCTGATCTTTTTTTCTATGACTGGCCTGTTCGTAATGGGCGTAACCAACCTGGTCGAGAGTTCCGCCGTTGGTGCGACCGCGGCCACCCTTGCGGCGTTGTTCAAAAAACGACTGACCCGCAAGGTGCTGGAAGACACCGTGCGTAAATCACTGGCGGTCAGCTGTATGTTCATGTGGATCATCCTCGCCGCGTTATCCTTTGGGGCGGTGTTCGACGGTCTGGGCGCGGTGAAGGCGATTGAGTCACTGTTCATCGAGCGCTGGGGGCTGAGCCCCTGGGGCGTGCTGATCATGATGCAGCTGTCCTACCTGCTGATGGGCACGTTCCTCGACGACACCGCCATGCTGGTCATCGTGGCGCCGCTGTACGTGCCGCTGGTCATAGCCCTGGGCTTCGACCCGATCTGGTACGGAGTTCTGTATACCATCACCTGTCAGATCGCGTATATGACGCCACCTTTTGGTTACAACTTATTTCTCATGCGGGCCATGGCACCGCCGGAGATCACCCTCATGGATATATACCGTTCGATCATCCCCTTTGTGCTGGTTATGATTATCGGTCTCGCTCTGGTTACGGTCTTCCCGCAAATCGCCCTATGGCTCCCCAGTCAATTCAACGGCGATTAAAATAGGGGTACTAAAACTAGCCTGCATATGCGGACTAGCCAACGCTTAGTAGCCTCTGCACGTCGAGTCCTAAATTCAAACGTTTGCGACGACCTCTTCGATAGCCGACTCCAAAATCTGTAGGCCTTCGTCTATAAGCTCGAACGGAGTAGTCAGCGGTGCCAGTATTCTAATGACGTTTCGTTCCGGCCCGGCGCTCACCAGTACAAGCCCCTTCTGCAGGGCGTTTGATATGATGGCGCTGGCACGGACGCCGTCAGGTTCATTTGTATAATCCCTCACGATCTCGATGGCATTCATACAGCCAAGACTCCGTGCA
>JASJAT010000055.1 GCA_030066885.1 Arenicellales bacterium
TCGAGGTCGAAAAAGACGCCACCCCGAATGACGTGATCGGGCGGTTCAATGTTCCCCAGTCTATGGTGCATTTAGTTCTGTTGAACGGTGTTTATGTCGACGCAGAGACCCGGTCAAAGCCTGTGATGCAAACTGGGGATGCACTGGCTATTTGGCCACCCGTCGCCGGTGGCTGAGGTTAGCTGCAGGGTTTGAGGTAACAATGTGGTAGCGGGGGCCGACCATGGTGATTTCTTCAAACGCGATATGGGGTACAGTGCAACGGACTTTTTTCGGATCTTGCCGTCTGCAATCAAAGGTTACACCCATACGGTTGAGGCTAATAACGTGACCATAAATGGTGTTGACGGGAATCAAAGCGTACAGTTGGTCGTAAAACCTCTGCCCGATCGTGAGATCGGAATGATCCGTATACCACGGATTGAGGTGGAGTTCTCGTTCCATAATTTCTCGGCAAGGGAAAGAAAAGAATTCATGATTAATTTTGACCGAAGCTACCAGCGTGGTGGCGGTTGACGGGGTTGCAACCTGCACCGTACCGCCTTTATAAAGAGTGAACTGGGTGATAACGAAGACGATCCTTCTAATGTAGAATAGGCTGATGGATTCGATCCCAAAAGCAACCCCGATGCTCGACGCGCTAGAGCGACCGATCCATGATCTGCGCATATCGGTAACTGATCGCTGTAATTTCCGTTGTGTTTACTGCATGCCCAAACATGTGTTTGGCCCGGATTATCAGTTCTTAAAGCGTAGTGAGTTATTGTCCTATGAGGAAATTGAGCGCATTGCCAGCGTCTTTGTCGATCTCGGGGTGAGGAAACTGCGCTTAACAGGGGGCGAACCCCTAATTAGAAAGGATATTGAACGCTTAATCGCTAAGCTTGCGGGCATAGAAGGTGTTCAGGACTTAAGTTTGACCACGAACGGTTCTTTGCTGACACCGAAAAAGGCGGAACAACTCTATCGAGCCGGATTGCGTCGCGTCACCATCAGCTTAGACGCGTTGGATGGGGAGACCTTTAAGTCAATGAACGGGGTCGACTTCGCCCCGGAACCTGTGCTTAAAGCGATCGATATCGCGGCTGTCGCCGGTCTGTCACCGGTGAAGATCAATATGGTTGTTAAACGGGGTGTAAATGACAATGCAGTACTTTCTGCTGCGGAGTATTTCAAAGGAAGCGGACATATCATCCGGTTCATCGAGTATATGGATGTGGGCAACAGTAACAAATGGCAGGCCGATGAAGTGATATCCGCGGCTCAAATTCGGGATATCATTGAAAAGAAATATTCGATAACACCTGCGTCCCCAGATTATCACGGTGAAGTGGCGCAACGCTGGCGGTATCGCGACGGCAGCGGAGAAATTGGGATAATCGCATCGGTGTCGCAGCCTTTCTGCGGTAGTTGTACTCGCGCCAGGTTGTCGGCCGACGGCTCACTCTACACGTGTTTGTTTGCCAGTTCGGGCCACGACATTCGGGCGCTGATTCGAAGTGGTGCAACGGACGATGAGCTTTCCACTGCCATAAAAGGCATTTGGTCTGCTCGTACAGATCGTTATTCTGAGATACGCGCTTCGCAGTCCGTGGAGATACCCAAGATCGAAATGTCCTACATCGGCGGTTAATAAAACCGGGGACAGTATACTTTTTAAGCGGGGTACTACTCTTTACCCCAAATCTTGGGGCAGTTTATATTGAGGTAACTATGAACGCCCAAGAAATAGGCTGCTTAAAAAGTATACTGTCCCCGGTTTACACTGCCTCCACGGCGGCTGAGGTTCTTGAACACGCCGGACATTCAGGATCCTTTTTGAATTTCATGCTTTGAAACTCAAGATTGGCCCCGTCGAATAACAACAAACGGCCGCATAAGGTTGTGCCGATTCCCGCAATGATTTTTATGGCCTCAATTGCTTGTATCGTGCCGATGACACCGACAACAGGGGCTAAGATCCCTTCCGCCGCACAAGACTCTCCCGAGCCGGTTACTTCGCCGTAGAGACAGCGGTAGCAGGGACTATCTTCACGGTTTAATAGGTAGGTGGAGATCTGGCCATCTGTGCGTATGGCGGCGCCCGAAACCAGAGGTGTTCGTGTTTCGACGCAAGATTGGTTTATTTCAAAACGACTTTCAAAATTATCCGTGCAGTCTAGTACAACATCTGCCAGGTCTATCTGCTCTTTAAGTTCTTGTGAATCCAGCGCCCAATCGATTGCAATAATATCAATACCTGGGTTCAGTCGCTTGAGAGTAGCCTGAGCGGATAACGCCTTCTCATTACCGATAGAATCGGTTGTATGCACAATCTGTCTTTGTAAATTAGACTCGTCAACTCTGTCGAAATCGCTCAAGACCAGGCAACCAATCCCGGCCGACGCCAGATACATCGAGGCCGGTGATCCCAAGCCACCCATTCCGATAATCAAAACTCTGGAATCAAGGAGTTTTTGTTGGCCTTCTTCGCCCACGTGAGGCAGCTGAATATGCCGGCTATAGCGCTTTTTGTCTGCTTCTTTCATACGTATAAATATTCCGCCTGTAGGAGCGGCGCCCTCGCCGCGACTCTATCGGCGCGAGGCGCGCCTCCTACATCTGTATCTATTACCTACCTTTGCGTTGGAAAGGAGTAACCACAGCGCTCGATTTATGTTTACGCTGTTTTGTCCCGATATCGATCTTGCGCAAATTACCGGCTTCTAGGAAATAGTGAAAATCAATGATGTTCGCGAAAAACTCGACGTCGTGAGAAGAAATCACAATGGACATACCTTCACTCTGCAGGCGCTGTATCAATTCATAAGTCTGATGGCGTGATCCACGATCCATATTGGCGGTCGGTTCATCCAGGATCAAAAAACTGGGATTCACAATACGTGCTCGTGTCAAAGCTACTCTCTGTCTTTCACCACCCGACAAAAGCTTAGCGTTGCGTGGTGTCAAATGATCGAGCCTGGCCCAACGAAGGCATTGCCACACTTTCTCCTCTACTTGAGCTTTAGGTACCTTGGTCGCTCGCAGTCCGTAAGCGACGTTGTTAAAAACCGAGGTATCAAACATGTATGGAGTTTGGTGTAAATAAACCATCTCACTTTGCAGCATGGATTTTGCTTTGACCCATGGTAGTGAAACGTCATTTTTTGTAACCGTTGCCTTCTCTGGCTTCAATAGTCCGGACATGATTTTCAACAGGGTAGTTTTACCCGATCCGTTGTCACCGCTTATCAGAATGCATTGACCCGGGTTGACTGTGAACGTGTCGATGCTCAGCAACACCCGGTCACCATACACTTTCTCAACATTGTCGAAACGAACTGAACCCTGCATGTCAAGCCATCTCCAATCGATATCGAGCACTGCTCAGCAACAGATTTAGAGCAAGTGCCAGGAATAGCAACACTAAACCTAATGCTATGCCCTGTGCAAATTCTCCTTTGCTCGTTTCCAACGCAATAGCGGTTGGAATATTTCGTGTATGGTGCAAAATGTTTCCTCCCACCATCATCGAGCATCCGACCTCTGCGATAATCCGGCTGAACGCGGCAATCACCGCTGCAAACAAACCAAAGCGTGCTTCATACATGACAGTAAACATAGCTTTGGGAGATGATGCACCTAGCGTTTTGGCAGTTTCCCAAATCGCTCGATCGGAAGATTGTAAAGCGGAATGGGACATGGCGACCACGATAGGAAAAGCTAAAATCATTTGGCCTATCACCATGGCAGTCTGCGAGAACAGCAGCCCCAAATCGCCGAGGGGACCATTTCTCGATAAGAATATATAAACGGTTAAACCCACGACCACTGCCGGTATGGCGAGAAAGGTGTGAAATGTCGATATCAGTATCCGACGACCTCGGAAATTACCGAAAGCGAGGAGGAAAGCGAGCAGTAAAGACAGGGGAGTGATGTACAAAATCGCCTGCAATGAGACGCTAAAGGAAATACCCACGATCTCCCAGATCCCGGGATCCCCTCCGAGTAGTAAAATCAACGCTTCTTTGGTTGCCTGATAAATATCTTGCACTGTACCGTTTTAAAATTGGCTAGGACAATGGTTATATAAGGATAGTCGACAGGTATACAAACAATAACAATACGCTTTAGAGAACAATTTCGAAACATTTGTGATAAACGTCAACATCTTTACTGCATTGGAATTAAAATACACGGCGGAGCGGATCACTATAAGGTTTGGCTATGCAGATTTACATTCGACAAGAGTCCTTTGACCCGTGGCGAGAACTCATCAAATACCAGAATAATGAGACCAATCCAGTCTTAGGCTTTGGTGCAACCTCGGTTTTTGTCGGCACTATGCGTGATTATAACGAACAAGAAAATGTAACCGAAATGACTCTTGAGCATTATCCCAAGATGACGGAGCGTCACCTCCATGCGATATGTACTTCGGCACAGGAAAAATGGGATATTATCGATGGATTGGTCATTCACCGTGTGGGATTGGTGCGTCCTGGCGATCCAATTGTATTGGTCGCCATATGGTCCAGCCATCGCAAACAGGCATACGAAGCCAATCGATTCATTATGGAGGACCTGAAATCTAAAGCGCCTTTTTGGAAGAAGGAACAGCTGGCGAACGGACAACGCTGGGTTGAGCGAAATACCCCAGGGTAGGGTTCCGTCCAGGGGTGCACGCTCGTACAGATTGAGCAGCTACATAATGGCAGCAAACGGTAGCACGGTCACGGTGGAGCCGGGTTCTACAGACTCCAATTCCAACGGTAAGATAATGAAACAATTGGCATGCGACATTGAAGTCAGGATGCCGGATCCTTGTGATCCAGTTTTACTCACGGTGAGCTGCCCCGACCCATCGTATTCGAGAACACCCCGCTGGTATTCGGTACGCCCAGCCTTTTTGCTCAGCTTTGACTCACAACGCGCTTGTAATGTAAGCGGGTCGGGCTCGGTCTCACCCATCAGTCGGCGTAAAGCAGGCTGTACAAACATATAAAAAGTAACCATCACAGAAACAGGATTCCCCGGTAAGCCGAAAAACCACGCGTCTTTGATGCGCCCAAACGCCAAAGGCCGACCCGGCTTCATGGCGACCTTCCAAAAAGTAACCTGTCCGAGCTCCTCCAAACACTCTTTGACATAATCTGCTTCCCCGACAGACACCCCCCCGGAGGTAATGATAACGTCTGCACAGGTCGCAGCCTCACGGAAGGCTTCAAAAGTATCTTCACGTCGGTCTCTTATTACCCCCATGTCGATCGACTCCGCACCAATCCGGGTCAGCATCCCTTGCAACGTGTACCGGTTACTGTCGTATATGGTGCCGGGCTCCAGCGGCTCTCCAATGGAACGCAGTTCATCACCGGTAGAAAAAAAGGCGACTCGTATCTTGCGATAGACCTTCGTCTCACCAATTCCCAATGAGGCGAGTAATCCTATGTCGGCAGGGGTGAGCCGGCGACCGGCATTTAGGACGGTTTGTCCCTTGGCAATATCCTCCCCAGCATGGCGCACGTTTTGACCAGGCTTGTGACGAGCGTCAATCCGAATACCGTCGTCTGTGATTTCAGCATGTTCCTGTATGACCACTGTATCCGTACCCTCTGGCAAAGGGGCGCCTGTCATAATGCGAACGCATTGTTTGGCAGATACGGCACCTGTATAGGGTGTCCCGGCCCAAGCAGTGCCGATCACATCGAGGGTGAACGTACCTGCGGATGGCAAGTCATCACCCCGCAACGCGTATCCGTCCATAGCGGAATTGGTATGTCCGGGCACTTCGATTTTGGATAAGACATCCGAATACAAGATGCGTCCAAGCGCGCTGCGTAAAGCAATTTTCTCAAATCCACTGGTCGGTTGGATTTGCTGCTGAATCCGGCGTATGGCTTCATCCGCGAGCAAAGAATTAGGGTCGAAATCGTCCATGCAGCTTGGATCTACCCGTAATGTAGTTTGACTCATAGCAACCTAGCTATCGCTTGGGAAAGATATGATTTTATGTTGGAATTAATCCAACAGGAAGGATTCTTTTTCGCGCTTTATGCTTGGTCTAGCAATCTAGAGAGCGGTTGCGGTTCTGCTATGGCGTTACCTTGGGCGAAATCTACACCGATTTCTCGCAACGTCGACAGCGTGGTCTCGTTCTCAACGAATTCAGCCACAGTTTGTTTTGACATTACTTTGGCGATACCGTTGATGGACTGGACCATCGCATAGTTGACCGGGTCGATCGCAACGTCACTGATAAACTGGCCGTCTATCTTTACGTAATCGATTGGTAAGTTCTTAAGGTATTCAAAAGAAGAAAGGCCGGTTCCGAAATCATCTAAGGCAAATCGACATCCCCTATCTCTTAACTCTTCTATGAATTCAGTGGCACTATTTAGATTCGCAATAGTTGCTGTTTCCGTTAGCTCAAAACATATTTTTTCAGGCGGAATCTGTGAATCTATGAGATGGTCTAGTAGAAAATAGAGAAAGTCTTTATCGGACACCGAATGGCCAGACAAGTTGATTGAACACAATGAAAGTTTTTTCAGGTGTTCGGGGTGTTGTGATAACCAGCTAAACGCATGTTCTATAACCCACCTATCTATACGAGAAGCAGACTTATACCTTTCTGCCGCGGGTAAAAAAGCGGCAGGCGCGACCACGTTCCCTAGTTCGTCTCTCATGCGTAGCAGAAGTTCGTAATGCGTTACATCTCTCCGAGCATCAGCTGGACTAATTGGGATAATGGTTTGATAGCATAGTTCGAACCTATCTTCGTCCAGGGCCTTACTTATTTTTGCTATCCAGGCCATTTCATTGTAGCGGCGTACAACTTCAGCGTCATCAGGCTGATATACATGAACGTGTTTTGGTCCCTCTTCCTTTGCTGAATAGCAGGCTGTATCGGCAGCACTTAAAAGACTCTTTATAGTTTCTGTAGAGTGCTCGATTGCAACAACACCGATACTTACACTGATGTTGAATCCAGCATCGCGCCACATAAACCGATAATCAGAGATAGCCCTATGTAATGTATGGGCGACGGAATTGGCGCATTCGAGGTCACAATTCGCCAGCAACACAGCGAATTCATCACCACCTAAACGAGCCAGCGTATCGTTTTCAGTAATATATTTCTCTAAAAGTCTACCTAATTGGCGGAGTAACTCGTCCCCTGCATCATGGCCGCATGTATCGTTGATAACTTTGAATTGATCAAGGTCCATGTATAACAAGGCGTGGGTTGAACGATTTTTTTTGGACTCATTAAGTAGTATTTGGAGACAGCGTTCGAATTCATACCTGTTTACAAGACCCGTAAGTGCGTCGTGTTTCGCCTGGTATTTTAATTGTTCTGAAAGTGTATGGGTTTCGGTAACATCTTCACACACGAGTAGAATGGCTTTCGTATCCTGGGTGTCTCCGGGCATAACGCGGGCCGCTGTCCTAACCCAAATATTGGAGCCGTCGCTATGCAACATACATGACTCCCAGCGCTGCACCTTTTCAGGGTCGTGTAGGCAGTCTTGAATCTTTCTTGAAATAAGTGGGTGATCTGAATCTCGATGAAGGTCAAAAACAAGTTCACCCACAAGATTATTCACTGGGTAACCGAGGTAATCTGCACCGAACTGATTGGCTGATAGAATTGTGCCCTCCACATCCAAGGTAAAAAACATGGACGGTGTATCATTGTAGAGATGACGATACCGGTCCTGAATCTGTCTGGCCTGTTCTTCAGCTTGTTCTCTTTCGGTCGCCTCGACTCGAAGCGCACGATTAACTTGAACAAGTTCCGTAGTCCTTTGTGCGATACGGTTTTCTAACGCTGCTTGAGACTGACGGAGGGAATCTTGTGATTTTTTATATGTAATAAGGGTATTTATACGAGCCGCCAGGACTGAGTAGTCGATAGGCCGTGTAACGTAGTCATTCGCCCCTAATTCCAGCGCTTTAACAACGTCATCGATATCGTCCTTTACTGTCAGCATTAGTATGGGCAGCTCGGAGCTGGAAAAGTCTTTTCGTATTTCTGCTAAGACCTCGATGCCGTTCAGCCCCGGCATCAGCACATCCAAAACAATCAGGTCGAAGCTGGTTTCTTTGACTATTTTTAGTGCTTGTGTGCCATTTTCCGCTTCAAAAACTTCGCAAGTCGGCTTCGAAAGCAGAGACTTTAGTACAGTTCGGTTGGTGGGGACGTCGTCTACGACAAGTATGCGTGAAGTACTTTCCTGATCTTGCTCTTGGATAGGTTCAAAGTCTCTATTTTTGATAGGGCGCATATCGTTATTCCCGCACGAAACGGTTCAGTATTGATCATAAGTATAGCGCAACGACTATTTCTCGATATGAAGCACATAGGCCCTAAATGAAAGCGGTTTAACGATTTGGCGGCACCGTTTTCCTGGTGATGGATTCTTCTTCCTGGGCAACTAGTCCATCCGTTGTTGAGCCCTTATTAGAAAGTCCATGGTTACTAAATCTTTCTCTCCTAATCCCAGCGCTGTTTCCACCCAAATGTCTACTATTTTTACAAAATCTCCATAGTTCAATGGGTCGACCGATTCAATTGCTTTATGCAAGGCAAGTCTCCCTGAGGATTTACCATGGTTTTCACGTATATATCTCCAAACGGCGTTTTCACCTTCTCCTTCTTCTGCCAGGACATCCACTAGCCCAATGTCGTACAGCTCTTCGGCACTATATGTCCTACCGCTAAGGATAAGCTTTTCTGCTTGATTCTTAGGAATCCTTCTACGTAAGAGTTGGTAAGCTCCCATACCTGGAAACATATTAAACAAGATTTCTGGGAAACCAAACTTGCATTGTCGTTCTGAAATTACAACATCATTCGCTAGTGCGGCCTCAAATCCACCGCCTAAGGCACTTCCCTGGACAAGAGAGATTGTTGTTATCGGCAACTTAAAATGAGTGACGTTGGTATAAACTAAATCGATACAATCCCTCGCGTATTCCGTCAAGCTGTTTCTATCACTCTGCTTAATCTTCTCCCTAAAATAGTCAAGATCTCCCCCTAAACTAAAGGTGTTGGGAATTTGAGAAGAGAAAACCTGATACTTAATACTAGACTCGTTTTGTGACGCAAGCTCGGCTTTTATAGTATCCTCGATGAGGCGTTGAAAACTTCTCAAATCCTGTAGTAATTTCGGTGTAAATCTCGGTGGGCTACTTGGTTTGAGATAAAGCCATGAAACACCAAAT
Source organism: Arenicellales bacterium (assembly GCA_030066885.1). Taxonomy (GTDB): domain Bacteria; phylum Pseudomonadota; class Gammaproteobacteria; order Arenicellales; family JAANXG01; genus JAHEKE01. Next base: position 9,208 of record JASJAT010000055.1, read on the forward strand.
GTCGGTTCGAAATGCGTCGCGTAAAATGTCGAATCGAGAGAAAGTGGATGTGAAAGAGGTGAAGAGTCAAGACGTCGTATATTGCTATTTGTTTTAGCACCGTTTTTGGTTAGGGCTATCGAACTCATCTCTTACTGGCTCCAACTTCCGATTAGTATGATCATTATTTAGGTACGAATTCTATTCCATCTTCTTGATATTTAAGGCATGATTTGATACCACTTGTCGGAATAATTCGACAGCTTATTAGTTGAAGTGACAGATATGGACTCGGGAAGTATGCAGCAAACTATTGAACACCGCGTTACTCAAGTAGTTAAAGATGTCCTAGAAATAGACGAAGGAACGAACATCCTTAACGCGTCAATTGAAAAGGAATTAGCCCCAACCTCAATAGATCAAATGACCTTGTTTATTGCTCTTGAAGACGAGTTTCAAGAGTCTATCCCCCCACAGGAGGTAGCAGGTATAGATACGATACGAGACATAGCGCGATACATCGAAGAGAAACTCAACTCTATGAGTTAAGCTGATGAAACGTCGTGTGGTTGTTACCGGACTAGGTATTTTTTCTTCTATTGGATCTAACATTCAGGAATTTTGGGACAGCTGTTTAAATGGACGTTCTCGTGTAGAAAAGATCCCAGAACAGTGGCTCGAATTCGCCGAATACAAATCTAGCATCTGGTCACCGTTACCAGATTTCAATGGGAGGTTTAGTAGGGCAGACATATTGCACTATGACCCGGTCAGTTTGATTTCATTTATTACAGCTTGGGAGGCACTTGAATCGGCGGGGTTTGTTCTATCGAGGCAAGGTAGTAAAGGCAGTAAGTGGGAAGTTGAAGGTCTGGATACTGATCGAACCGGAGTCTATATGGGAACGGGTTTAGGCGGAGGCAGTAGTTTGCTGTCAAATTTCTCACATCATTCATTACAAAAAAGCAAAATCGTGCTTACCGAAATATGTCGGTCAATAAAAGACGAGGCGGTTGAGAATGCCATGCGCCACGTCTTAACGCATATGATGTGTGCCAAACGCTTTAGCCCTTTTGTTGTCTCGAAGGTAATGCCAAATGCGGTATCGGCAGTGCTAGGTGTAAAGTTCGCAATCAATGGTCCAAACAATACCTATAGCATTGCATGCGCCTCGAGTACTATAGCTATTGGAAAAGCTTACGAGGCAGTAAGAACTGGCGAGGTAGACACTGCTATTACTGGAGGAAGTGAGTATGCTGCTGACGACTATGGTGCAGTTTTCAGAGGTTATGATATGGCTGGAACTTTAGCGCATACTTCTGAAGATTCGTTTTCAGCCAATAGGCCCTTCGACAAGCGACGTTCTGGTTTCCTCTACAGCCAAGGTGGATCAGGTGTTTTGATTCTAGAGGATTACGAAACGGCGAGTGCCCGTGGTGCCCGGATCATGGGAGAAATAATTGGATTTGAGCAGACATTCGATGCACATAGCATGATGAGCATAGAAGAAGGGGGTCTACAGATAGAGAGAATGATTAAGAATTTACTTGAGAAAGCTGATGTAAGCGCCCAAGACGTGGGTTACCTCAATGCTCATGGAACGGGAACGATGAACAATGATCGAGTAGAGGCAGATGTAATACAAAGGTTATTTCATAAGTCTCTATGGGTAAATTCAACAAAGTCTTTACTTGGTCACACACTTGGAGCCAGTGGCGCGATTGAAGCTATCGTGACCGTATTAACATTAGCAAATCAAGTAACCCACATTTGTAAAAACTTGGAAAATCCCATTTCGAACCTAAATTTCGTGAGAAAGTCTTCTCAGGCTATTAAGGCAGATATCGGACTCTCACAATCGTTTGCTTTTGGTGGACACAACGCGGCGTTGTTATTCCGTAGAAGTGTATGATCTGTGGGTTTCAGAGCTGGTAGTTTGACCCAGATAGGCTAGCATAAAGATATGGCATTTGGGTCTGTAAACTTTGCTTTTCAAGATCAAAGAACGGTTAGATAGATGTCCAGACACTGAACCGGAACAAGCGATAATTCGTGTAATTATCGTGATTCTAGCGGTTTCTTATCTAGTTTGGATCGACGCGTTTAGTCAACTCCCTGATCCCACAACCCAGTTTGTTTTTCATGTTTTAGCGGGCAGTATCATAGTTATATCTTTCCTGATACTCGCAGCGATAGCAATCAATCCCGTAAAGTCAATTCCGCGAAGAGCATTTGGAATGGTAGTGGATATGGTATTCATTTCCTGCGGAGTATATATGGGGGGGAAACTAGGTGCGCCACTTTTCGTGGCCTATTTATGGGTGACTTTCGGGAATGGTTTCCGATACGGGCGTGCATATCTCTTTTGCTCAATGTTTTTAAATCTATTTGGATTCTCAGTAGTGGTTGCATTGAGCCCTTACTGGCAAAACAACACTTTTTTCAGTATTGCCATAATTCTTGGATTGATCTTATTGCCAATGTATGTAGCGAAGCTTATCAGACAGATTAATGAGGCAGTAATAAAAGCTGAAAATGCCAATCAGGCTAAAACGAGCTTTCTGGCCAATATGAGCCATGAGATACGGACACCGTTGAATGGTGTGATTGGGATGACGGATTTGCTAGTTGGGACAAGGATGAATAGAGAGCAAAAAGATTTTGTACAGACAATTCAAGCTTCAGCAAACGCTTTGTTAGCATTGGTTGAAGATATCCTTGATATCTCAAAAATCGAAGTGGGTAAACTGAGGATTGAGCGAAACGAATGCGATTTACCGATGCTTGTTAACAGCACTGCCAAAATGATGGAACCACAAGCGAAGGACAAAGGCTTGTACCTAAAAGTAGATATTTCTCAGAATGTACCAATTGTCGTTCTTACTGATGCGCAACATCTACGACAGGTGCTGATAAATTTGATCGGGAACGCCATAAAGTTTACAGAAGAAGGTGGAATTGAACTAAGAGTGACGAAACTAGAAGAAAAAGAACATAACAATTTAGCTGTACGTTTTGAGGTAATCGATACGGGTATAGGCATTCCAAAAGAAGTCCAAGATAAGATATTCGATACATTTACTCAGGCCGATGACTCTGTGACCCGGCGGTATGGCGGAACAGGTCTAGGTACAGCAATTAGTAAGCAGTTGATTGAAACAATGGGGGGTAAAATTGGTTTACAGAGCTCACCTGATCAGGGCAGCCGATTTTGGTTTGTTCTCGATTTTTCATTACCTACGTCTGAAACTGTTAAATCCCCGACCAGAGGGCTATCAACAAAGAAGTTATTAATAGTCCAGTCTGAAGCAAGCGAAGCCGGACTCTATGAAATTGTTTCCCCTTGGATGAGAGAAACCCACACTGTACATACAGAACAACAAGCCCTGAGAGAACTTAGAGATTCAGTCCAAGACAACGATCCATTTGACTTAGTTCTCGTCAACTCACCTCATTTTAGCGAAGTTCGATTCGCAGAACGTATAAAATCAGATGAGGATGTAAAAGGTATTGAGCTAGTTCTGGCTACGTCAGCTTCAAATGCGATACAAACTGAACTATTTAAAGAGGCTGGATATCGTGACCTAGTCTCCATACCTATCGATGTAGCGCTGCTGTTTAATACTCTACACAACGCAGTTATGGAAGAATTCTCTGAAACTTCCGATGTTTCAAGATTGTCAGATTATTTTCCAGTTCCTCCCACAGTTAAAGGGCTGAATATTTTAGTAGCAGAAGATAATCCAATTAATCAAAAAGTTGTCTCGAAGATTCTTGAACGAGCTGGTCATCACGTAGAGCTAGTTGAAAATGGGCAAATGGCCCTAGAGAAGCTAGAGCAACATCGGTATGACTTAACGATTCTGGATATGCAGATGCCTGTAATGGGTGGAATAGATGCAATCAAGATGTTTAGATTTTCCCATGTTGATAGTCAAATGCCATTCATTATGTTGACAGCTAACGCAACTGTTGAGGCTGTAAAAGAGGCTGAGGATATTGGTGTCGACGCTTTTGTCACAAAGCCATTTCAAGCTCGAAAGTTAATAGAAACTATCGATAGTGTAGCTAGACAAAATCAAATAGAACCCAATGTCGTGGTTTTACCTACCGCTAAACGAGAAGAAAAGGCTTCTACAGATCTAACAAAACTAGCTGAATTAGCAAGCTTAAGTCACGACCCAAAATTTTTAGAAGAGATCGTATATAGCTTCGTAAC
>JASJAT010000226.1 GCA_030066885.1 Arenicellales bacterium
CATATTGCCCACAGTACAGGCTGTCATATGACTGCGTTGGAATTACAGTCGGATTTGAATGATACCGCGCGTGTGTTAACTGAGCGCTGTGGTCTTTCCGATAGAATCTCTCACGTTTGTGGAGACATACTGAATGGTATCTCGGAACCGAGTGGATTTGACGCTTTGGTGAGCTGGTTAACCTTTCTGCATATTCCGCAACGGTCTGAGTTGTACCTGCGGTGTTATGAGGCTATGAATCCTGGTGCCGGGATGTATGTAGAAGATTATTTTGCCCGCGCCCCGTTGAATGAGATCGAACAGAAGCTGTTGTCTGAACACGTTTACTGCGACCATGTCCCCAGCATGGACCAGTATCGGGAAGAGCTGGCACAGGCCGGTTTCGAAGACGTTGAATTGATAGACATGACCGAGCCGTGGACCGATTTTGTCATCGATCGACATCTAGTTTTTCGTGCGAATCGAGAGCGAAATCTCGCCCTTCATGGCGCCGAGATTATCGATGGCTTGGATCATTTCTATACAACTATTGTCAATTTGTTTGGTGGTGGAAACCTGGGCGGTCTTCGTCTCGTCGCCTGGAAGCCTGGGCAATTGTTGTCAGAATAGTCGTCGTTGCGCGAAGCTCCGGTAGGTAGCGGCGCCCTATCCGCGAGAACGATCCCGTCCAGTAGGAGCGGTGCGTAGATTAACCGTTATTCTGGTATGCTTTTAGCCGGAATCCATTGTTACTTGTATTCTTGGATCCTCGCTTATGCGTGGGGAGCGCACCTGGATTCCCGCTAACAACATGCGGGAATGACGTAATCTAAAAAAATCGATCGGCCCGTAGGAGAGGCGCCCTCGCCGCGACAATTTTCTATCTACTGAATTAGATCCTTTAAACTTTCAATTCTTTTGACTATTTTAGATTGCTACAGCCGCTTGCGCGATGCCTCAAACCTGGGAGAATTTAGCATTTCGAACTCCAGCTCGGTCGATTCAGCCTCGTTAAGGTCATGACTGGACGCCATGTGAATGGTTGCATTTTTGTCTTCCCGCTTACCTAAGTACCAGATACACCCCATGACTGATACAAAAACACAGGTAGCGATCAATAAGCCGTCGCTTTGGAAGATAACTTTAATCGTTTCGAACATTAAAAAGCTATAGATGTGCTAGTAGGTTCTACGCTTCCCACCGGGTCCAATAAGCGGTCATCACTTAACAGGATTTAAGTGAGTAGCTTAGTCTTTTTCTATATAGACGATGTATTGAAAGACTCGAAATCGCTGAAATCAACGAGGTCTTCCTGATCGTCTAGTTTTACTATGGTCTGATTACCAATGAATACATTCAATGTAACTATGGTCGCAACCGTGACTGCAATGCGAACCGCCGTCCACAACGTATCGAGCTCAAACAGAGCGCTCAAAGTAAAAGCATCAAACATCGTATCGACCCCCCACAGGTAGTAACGTGTCTATCCATAGTTTAGACCATATCCGCCGGCATGTTGGGTAATCCACGATACACATGCTTGGTTTGGTTTCATCCCACCCCACACGGCTGAAAACGACCTACTTAAAAGATTTAGAATGGTGGTTCAAAAATGCAGTGCGCGAGCGTATAGTGTTCTTCGGGATTCAGATAACGTAGAAGGGGGCTGCCAATGTTTATTGCCGTGCCCGATATATCGTTGATTGTTAGCCTGGCCGTCGCTCTTATAGCGGCGGATTCAGTCGTTACTCTGCATCGGTTGGTCACAGACACAGCTGCAGCTTAGAAGCCCTAGGCTTCTCGATCTTGTTTTCGTAGGAACGGCGTGTTCGCCGTGATACACGCATTGTTTCATTCCGACAACCCACCTTGAATAACCCTGAATTGTTTGCGACGGGACTCGGGGTCATCCGGGTCATAGTTCTTCAGATAGTTCAGAAGGCTATCGAGTATCTGCGCCACTACCGGATCATCCATCGCGCCCTTCAACCCATGCCTTGCCTTTGCTAATGGTTTGGCTATCTCTGCATGGGTAACAACACCTTTGTCGATAAGCGTGTGGTATAGCTGAATAATGACGAGAAGTAGAGCTGCATTTTTTGAGCGTTGACTGCTGATCATGACTGTATTCCCAGGTTTCGTTTTTACCCGAACCGAGCGAGGCAAGTACGTCGCTTTTGGCCCGTGATCCTAGATTTTAAAGCATAGTTTGGATGAAAACCCGGGGTAGGTAAATCAATTTAAAGTTTAGAGTAAAAAGTTTAAAGATAAGAATATCCACATTCGGAACAACATAATTATGGGGAGTGAGTTCTTTAAACTTTCAACTTCCACGCATTTAATTACGAGAGAAATCTCGTGAAGGGAACCTTTATGTAGTAGAGGGGCTAGTCGAGTTGCAAGGCTTTCACGACGCTCTGTTCAGCTTGTTGGGACTTCGGGTAGTCTTTCCCGTAGTTTCCGGCATTTCGCCGAGGCGGCGATGGGCTTGCGCGAGACGGAGCTGCAGTTCAGTATTGTTCTGTTCTTCGAACAACTGAGCTTCGTCGTCATGACCGCGTCGCTTCAACGTCCTTCGTATCGCACTTCTCTCGGAGTGATGCTTACCTACGATCCATGTCGCCCCAAAAAACAGAACGAAACCCACAACCCAAAGGCCGGCTTCAAACATTTCTATAGATCTCTTTGGTGAAAACTGTCTACTTGTAGCTTAGACCATATACCCCACGCTATCGATTAAATGACTCGTTGAGAGCTGGGCCCGTCTGCCTCAAACGCCGAATGACATCCCCAGATACGGGACACCTGAAGCGCCACCCGGTGGCGAGGAAGAAACTTTCGAAGATGCCACCTAGTATAAGGTGTGTCGATCTACTGGGGGCTACAATTAGTGTAACAGGCGTCGATTTGGCACCAGGCCGAGTCCTTCGTTGTCGCCGTTCAACGCGAGGCGCCGACTCGCTTGCTCGATCCGACGCCGTAATTCATCTTCTTTTTCCCTTTCCAGTGACTCGGCGTCTTCTAATATTCTGCGTGTCGAGCGCTTTTCAAAAATGTCGATACCAATCTTGGCTATGGTTACCACTAGTATACAGGCCGCAATCCACAGAAAATTATTCGCTAAAGAAACACTTAGAGATTCCAACATCGTAATGACCCCCACAGGTAGAACGTGTCAGTTCATAGTTTAGACCATAAACCGGAGTTTGACTTATCGAATTAGCATTGTGCTCACGGCGGTCTACTGAACAAATGTACTCCCTGTTGGTGACAAGAGAAATTTGTTACAGGCTGCGTCGTCGTTCTTCTTTTAACGTATTTTCTTCGGGCACATCTAAAAGATTCCCATCCCTGGCTGCTAAATAAAGCGTTACACCTTTGTTCTCCTGGCTTTTCTCATCCTCAGCCACAAGTTGGTCCAGCTGTGAACTCAAGAAGTCGGTGTCTTTGAAACCGTGGCGTTCCATCGTCCTATGCATCGCAATTTTTTCGCCATAATGTTTGCCAGCGAGCCAGGTCAGTACTGAAAGCAGTACAAATCCGGTAAACCACAGTAAGGCTTCAAGCATAACAATGACCCCCACAGGTATTGTTTCCCGTAGCTTACACCAGTTCGATTTTGAGTGACAGGGTTAGCCCTGGGAGACTGGATCGGATCGAGAATAGACGCCAAAAATAAAATGGGGACACTGATGTGTCCCCGAAATTATGAACGACCAATCTGCTTACCCTTATAGGTAATGCTCCGAGAGGGCATCGCGGAGTGACAAAAAGCTTATTACGATCGAAAGCTTATTAAGTTGATCTAAATCAAGTCGGAAAGATTTTTCGCCTTTTTGTAAAGTCTTCCCCAATCCCCGAATGACGCAGTCGCCATGCACCGGAGTAGCCAGCGCCAGACGGAGAAGGGGAAGAAAGCAATACCCAGGCGGGTGCCGTTGGCACAACGGCTACACTCGCAATGAAATAGACTTCGGACGTAGCAAGAAGTGGCACGGACAAGCCACCGACAGCGTCGAACATCACACCCCCCCAGGTAGTTGTTACACAGTTAGCTTACACCAAGAATCCAACCGGACATATGGTTTTACCAAGTAATTACCACCGGCACGATGAATGCCCAATGGCGCCCTTGCCTTGATAAAACTGGATGTCCCAATACTTTTCAGATGGTAGAACGCCGTTCAGGATTGACACGCCTGTCCTTGAAACTGCGTCGCTGACTCCCACCGCGTGCGAAATATCCGAGGTCGGTTACTTCCCGCCTATTGGTCTTGGATCGACGATCATGTTGTGATCTCTCGACAATTGGATCACCGGGGTCGATAGGTTTTCTCGATTCCACTTTTAGTATCAATTCTTTCAACAACTCCCGAACTTCCATTGCTTCACTAAATCCTTGTGTTGCGGACAGGTTCACCCACGCAAAGGCTTTGTCATAGTTCTGTTTTGTGCCTAGACCATCATAGTACATAAGACCCAGTCTGCATTGCGCCAGTGCGTCCCCCTGGCCGGCGAGGCGGCGAAACAATTTGATAGCAGTTCTATAGTCTTGTGCGTCGTAGGCAAGCACCGCTTCGTCAAAGATTCTGGATGACACGACAGATATCTCTCACTGCACACGAATAGCTTTAAACACCAAGACCCCCACAGAATGGCGTATGCCTAGCTTACACGAATCACTAAACCGGGAACAGATGTGTGCCTTACCCATCCAACATTTAGTCTCGCAAAGGCGCAAAACAGTAACTTTTAGCCAAGTTACTAATACCGAGTGTGGTAGCCGTTAGTTGTTTTTGCTAGCTGCTAGATATCAAGCCACTCGCTCCTATGATGTAGGAGCGGCGCCCTTGCCGCGATAGTCGGCGTAAGGTGCGACAGTCATTCCGGCATGCTTTTAGCCGGAATCCATTGTTGTATGTTTTCTTCAATTCTCGCTTCTACTCGGGGATCACACCTGGATTCCCGCTAACAACGTGCGGGAATGACGTGGTTTATAGAAGCGATTGTCCTGGTGGATCGGCGCCCCCACCGCGATTCAATCGGCACAAGGCCCACTTGCTACAGGTGGGTTAGAACTTAAAAAGTATACTGTCCCCGGTCTATTGTGGTTGCTTGTCAGGATGCGCATCTGCAAAAGCAGGCAGCTGATTGCACTGATCGGCGATGCTGGAAAGGGTGGGGTAGGGGGATAAATCACATTCGAAACGGCGTGCGTTAAATACTTGGGG
>JASJAT010000227.1 GCA_030066885.1 Arenicellales bacterium
CCTCTGGCTTGACCGGTGCAGGAGTAGAGGATGTCCAGCAACAAGAGAGACGGCCGTGGCATGTGATGCCGCTGAAAGATGTTTTGTCGCAACTCAATAGCGCAGAGAACAACGGTCTCAGTACAAAAGAGGCGGGCGTACGTCTCCGGGCATATGGCCGTAACGAACTTCAGGCCACCGAAAAACGTTCTGACTTATTGATACTTGTCGGTCAGTTCAATAGTTTGCCAGTTGGCCTACTTGGCGTTTCAGCCGTGGTATCGTTGATAACGGGTGGTGCGCTAGATGCAGCAGTGATCCTAGGTGTAGTGGTGATCAATGCAGCAATTGGCTTTGTGACAGAAAGGCAAGCCGAAAAAACAATACGTTCGTTGGCAGAAACGGGAGCACGTCTGGCGCACGTCTATCGAAGCGGCGAAATCATCGAAATTCCTCTAGAAGATATTGTACCTGGGGACCTCCTACAGTTGTCGCCAGGTTCATACGTAGCTGCAGATGTACGCCTTGTTCACTCCCATCGCCTCAGTGTAGATGAATCAGCGCTGACAGGTGAAAGCCTACCGGTGACGAAAGACTACGAGTCGATCGCCGGAGAAGACACGCCGTTGGGAGATCGTATTAATATGGCTTTCATGGGTACCCACGTTACCGGTGGTAACGGACGGGGCGTGGTTGTTGCGACAGCGAAGGCTACCGAACTAGGCCAAATCCAGACTATGGTGGGCGAAGCAGAGTCACCAGAGACCCCGATGCAGAAGCAGCTGGACAAAATGGGCACTCAGTTGGCACTGCTCAGCGGGGGAGTATGTGCTGGTGTCTTTGCCGTCGGAATTGTTCGAGGATTTGCGTGGTTGGAAATGCTCAAATCCTCAGTCTCACTCGCGGTCGCCGCGGTGCCTGAGGGACTACCAGCGGTAGCCACTACAACCCTCGCCATGGGTATTAAAGACATGCGCTCACGCAACGTCGCGGTCCGGCATCTCGACGCCGTGGAAACGTTAGGATCCGTGCAAGTCTTCTGTCTGGACAAAACAGGTACTTTAACACTCAATCGTATGGCTGTGGTCTCTGTGCACAGCGGTGACGCGACATTCTCCGTGACCGAGGGGGTATTCGTACGTATGGGTGAATCCGTCGATGCCATGGCCTGTGAGGAACTCGTCCGGCTCATGCAAGTCGTGTCATTATGCAGTGAGACAGTCATCATAGCTGCGGATGAAGCCAAGATAGAAGGGTCAGCGACTGAAACAGCGTTGGTAGAGATGTCTATTAACGCCGGTATAGATGTTCAAGCGCTGCGGGATCAATACCCGACACTTAAGACGCGTTACCGGGCCGAGGGGCGACCATTCATGAGTACGCTGCACACATCGACAGATGGTAAACATCTGCTAGCGGTGAAGGGGAGTCCGGAGGAAGTACTTGCTTTGAGTGACTACTACCTTAAAGATGGTAAACCCGTCAGATTAACCGAAGCCGTACGCCAGAATATTATGGCCGAGAACGAGCGTATGGCTGGCGACGCCTTACGAGTTTTAGGTGCGGCTTATAAGGATCTAAAAAGTGCACAAATGCCAAAGAAGACGGATCACCTAATCTGGCTAGGTTTAACTGGTATGGCTGATCCAATGCGCACCGGCATGGATGAACTGATGGCGCACTATCAACATGCCGGCATAAAAACGGTCATGATCACCGGCGACCAAAGCGCTACCGCTCAGGCCATCGGTAGACAACTCGGACTCAGCGAAGGTCGACCGCTTAAAGTTTTAGAGTCCGGAGCCCTGGAAGATATTGATTCTACCTTATTGGCCGGGTTGGTGAAGGACGTGCACGTTTTCGCAAGAGTCAGTCCTGCGCACAAGCTCAAAATTGTCCGGGCGCTGCAAGATGCCGGTAATGTCGTTGCCATGACTGGCGACGGCATCAACGATGGCCCAGCTTTGAAAGCAGCAGATATAGGTGTGGCCATGGGCGGCACGGGTACCGATGTAGCCCGCGAAGTTTCAGATGTCGTACTGGAGGATGATAACCTGCATACAATGGAAGTGGCCGTACGCCAAGGGCGAACGATCTACAACAATATAAGGAAGACCATCCACTTCATGGTGTCGACAAATCTTACCGAAATCGAGGTCATGCTGGCAGGGATCGCGGCGGGTGTAGGGCAGCCGATGAATCCTATGCAACTACTGTGGATCAATTTAGTTACCGATATCTTTCCTGGATTGGCATTGTCGATGGAACCTGCCGAGCCGGATGTTATGGATCGACCTCCACGTGATCCTGATGAGCCCATCATCAGCGGGAGTGATCTGAAACGGATGATCTTCGAGTCGGGGACTATTGGCGTAGGGACGATGGCAGCCTATCTCTATGGTCGCAATCGTTACGGCATCGGCGCCCCACAGGCCGCTACCATGGCATTTACCAGCCTTACCGTAAACGAACTGGCACACGCCCTGAGCTCTCGATCACACTACCGCACGGTGTTTAGTAAAGACAAGCTACCCCCGAACCGATACTTGAACAAAGCTATAATCGGGATGTTGGGGGCTCAGGCTTTAGCCACGTGGGTGCCTGGAGTGCGTCGTCTACTGGGGACGGCACCGCTTGGTATCATTGATTTTGCTGTAGTGGCCGTAAGTGTCTTGGTCCCGTTTGTCGTCAATGAGTTTACCAAACCCGAGCGACCAGCGGCGCTTGCGTTAACAGATGAGCAAACAAGCGAAGACGAAGTGGGTGATGAAATAACATTGAATCAAACAAAAAGTCAGGAGGCAGCGTGAGCGACGATTTCATCTTTACTTCAGAGTCCGTCACCCTCGGCCATCCCGATAAACTGTGTGATCAAGTCAGTGACGCTATAGTAGATCATTTCCTAAAGCAGGATCCGTCTTCTAGCGTCGCTGCTGAATGCGCGATATCGAGTGGGGTCGTGTTTATTGCCGCGCGCTATGCCTCTTCAGCCAAACTAGATATTCCGGATATTGCCCGCCGGGTCATTCGCGAGGTGGGTTACTCCAAAAACGTGTTCGATGCTGATGTGTGTACCATAATGACCAGCTTTGTGGATCTAGCTAGCACGGGCTACGTTCCCGTTGATCTCGAAAGCCTCGGCGAGGTTGGCGTTAGTGGTATCACAGCGAAGAACCAGGTGACGGTATTCGGTTATGCCTGTAACCAAACATACACGTTGATGCCGATGCCTATCTGGCTTGCGCACCGACTTGCTGACGTACTGGATTCGCCGGGCGTTCAGGAAAAATTGCCTTATCTATTGCCGGATGGTCAGAGTCAGGTCGGTATCGAATACCGCAACGGCAAGCCATACCGTATCCATAGCATTACGCTGGTTGCCAGCCAGACCGCCGCTGACGCGATCGACATGACCGGTTTGCGCAGAGACTTGATTGACCACGTTGTTGAACCTGTATTTGACGAAGTAACACTCAAACCAGACAAAAACACATTGATCGTAGTCAACCCGGAAGGGCCAACCATCGGTGGAGGACCAGCGGCACATTCGGGGCTGACTGGTAGAAAAACCAGTGTTGATACCTATGGTGGGTATGCACGTCACAGCGGCGCCGCCCTCAGCGGCAAAGATCCCATGCGTATTGACCGCGTGGCAGCATATGCAGCACGCTATGCTGCCAAGAATGTCGTCGCGGCCAAGCTGGCGGAGGAATGTGAAGTCACGTTGAGCTACAGCGTGGGTGTGGCCCAACCAGTAAGCGTTCGAGTCCGCACCTTTGGCACAGGCGAAGTAGAAGATGCGGCGTTGGCTGACCGATTGCAAGAAACCTTCGACTTTCGGCTTGGTGGAATCGTGCGTGACCTTCGCTTACAGCAACTACCTGCTGAGACGGATGGACCTTTCTATCAGCGCCTTGCGGCCTACGGTCATATGGGTCGCACCGATCTGTCAGTGCCATGGGAGGAAACCGACAAGAGCAAGGCATTAAAGTAATTCCTGGTCAAAGCCAGGAATCAATGGTTGAACAACCCGTAAACTAAAACCAATAACTTAAGGCTTCATTATGGACCCGCTTCAGACCATCACTGTGATCGTCTTTCTGGTGACGATTTTCCTCGTCATCGTCCGCTGGATCGATAGTGTGATCGCTGCATTGCTCGGCGTCATCGTCATGATAGTGGTGGGGAGCATGACTGAGGTAGAGGCGTTTCAAGTGGTGGATTGGAACGTCATTACTATCCTGGTGAGTATTTGGCTTATTGCGGGTTACTTTGGGAAAACCGGTATTCCGGAGTATTTGGGTGAACTAACGTTGCGATGGTCTAAGGGTGATGTTCCTCTTTTTGTAACTTTAATTGGAACGCTGTCCGGTTTTATTTCCATGTTCATCGACAATGTTGTTGTGGTGCTGATGTTGGCCCCGGTCGTTTTCCATATCCGGAAGCTCTATAAATTCGAGGCAACCGGGGCCATACTCTTCATCGGTCTTTGTTCTAATTTTATGGGTACTGCACTTCTGTTAGGTGATCTGCCACCACAGATGCTACACAGTGTATCGGGCATAGAATTCCTCGGGTTTGTCTGGCATTCGGGGCGGCCTTCGTCGTTCATTATTTTGACCTTGACCTATTTGGTTGTCGTCGCCATGTATTACTTCAAATTTCGCAATTCCCCAATGGCGGCTGTGACGCTTGAGCCTGTACTCGACAACCCAGGGGAGGCGAATGAACCCCATATCAAGAATACAAGGTTTGCATGGGTCGTATGCACTGTGTTCCTGTTGACCATTATCGGCATGTCGCTACGCGAGCACTTGGGTGTCATGCTGGGATTTATCGCGTTCGGTGGAGCGGTACTGTTGGTACTGGTGTTTGAATTGTTCGGCAAAGCGTGGCGCCTGGACCCGCCAGAATTAGAGGACATGCTGGCGGAACTCGATTGGAAGGCGATTGGTTTCTACGTTGCCTTATTTGCTCTGGTCGGAGGTCTTGAAAAAGCCCATGTGCTGGGAATCGTTGCGGAGTGGCTCGTGCCGTTTATCGAATCAAGCCTTTTAGTCGGAGTCAGTATTCTGTACTGGATTACAGCAGTGATTGTCGGCGTTGTAGAGCATGACGCGTATATTTTAACCTTGCTCTATGTAATACGTGATCTGGGCGAAACAAGTAATATCAATCCATGGCCCCTTTACTGGGCAACTGTGTGGGCCGGTACCTTGGGTAGCAACCTCACCATTGCCGGTGCCCCGGCTTTATATGTGGCATTGTCTATGGGAGAAAAGGAGGACGC
>JASJAT010000228.1 GCA_030066885.1 Arenicellales bacterium
AGTAAATGCTGGGTTGCGGTGCGACTCGCAAAGTTCGCTGTATGAATGACAACCACCCCGGGGTCAAACCTGGGTGTACAACTCCAGCAGGGTTTGTTGTGCTGATACCCTCGGTTGGTCTGTACTGCAAGTGATGCGGCGGTAGTTACCCTCGTTATCCATTTCCCAGGCTTGGGTATTGTCGGACAAGTATATCTCCAAGTCGTTGATGATCCTTTGCTTTATTTTCTTGTCCAAAATTGGGAAGCACTGCTCGACTCTTTGCAGTAAATTGCGCGGCATCCAGTCTGCACTGGCGCAATATACTTCCGGCTGTTCATCGCTGTTCTCGAAATAGTACACCCGGGTATGCTCCAGAAACCTGCCCACAATCGATCGCACTTTAATGTTATCGGATATTCCGCTGATTCCAGGTCGCAAACAGCAGACGCTCCTTACGATAAGGTCAATTCGTACGCCAGCTTGAGAGGCTTTGTACAGCGCTTGCACAACGGCAGCACTTACCAATCCATTCACTTTGGCGATAATTCTGGAAGGTTTACCGTTGCGGGCATTTTCGGCCTCGCGGTCGATTCGTTCAATAATCCCGGATTGCAAGGTGAACGGGGCTTGCAGTAGATGCTTCAGGGGCGGGTTCTTACTGTGCGTTGTCAATTGCATGAATATTTGATGGACGTCCTTTCCAATCTGTTTGTTGCAAGTGAACAAACCATAGTCTGTGTATAACCTGGCGGTGCGATAGTGATAGTTACCGGTACCAAGATGAACATACCGCTTGAGTTTGTCGCGTTCACGCCGGATCACCATAAGCATCTTTGCATGGGTTTTGTAGCCGACGATACCGTACACAACGTGAACACCGGTCTCCTGGAGTTTGGTCGCTATCTCGATGTTCGCCTCCTCATCGAAACGGGCGCGCAATTCAACTACCACGGTCACTTCTTTACCTGATCGAGCTGCATCCATCAATGCTGAGACCAATACTGAATCAAGACCAGTTCGATAGAGAGTTTGTTTGATAGCGATTACATTGGGATCCGCGGAAGCTTGTCGTACAAATTCGACAACCGGGGTGAATGATTCGAAGGGGTGGTGCAGAAGGATGTCGCCGTTGTTGATAGCGGTGAACATATTACTGCCTTGCGGCAATTTTTGCGGCAGGCTGGGGGTAAAGCTGGGGTATTTTAGATCAGGACGATCAACCAAATCCGGAAGTTGAATCAACCTGGCCAGGTTCACCGGCCCATTAACCTGGTATAGGTCGTCATCGCTTAATTCAAACCGACGCAGTAAAAACTTAGCCAGTTGCTCAGGACAATTGTCAGCAACTTCCAAGCGAACCGCATCGCCGTAACGACGCGAAGGTAGCTCGCCTTCTAAAGCCCGCAAAAGGTCTTCGACTTCTTCCGTGTCGACGAACAAATCACTGTTGCGGGTAACTCTGAACTGATAGCATCCTACCGCTTCCATACCCGGGAATAATTCGCCTATATAGGTGTGAATGACCGAGCTTAAAAACAAAAAATCATAAGGTCCGTCACTGATTTCCTGAGGCACCCGGATGATGCGAGGTAAGGCACGTGGTGCCGGCACTACCGCATTGCCACCTTTATTACCAAATGCATCCTTCCCCTCCAGCGAGACGATGAAATTCAAACTCTTGTTTAAAGTCCGTGGGAAGGGATGGGCCGGGTCTAATCGAATGGGGGTAATGACAGGTAGGATATCTTCTTCAAAATAGTTTTTACACCAACTGCGCAACTGAGTACTCCATTCCTCCCTGCGCAGAAATCGTATACGTTCACGCGCGAGCGCGGGTAATATTGAACCATTTAAAACTTCGTACTGTTCGAGTATGAGTTGACGCGCTTGCTGACTGATACGACTCAGTACATCGTTGGGGGTAAGGCCGTCCGGACCAGTTTGGATACCGCCATACTCTACTTGCTGTTTAAGTCCAGCCACTCGAATTTCAAAAAATTCGTCGAGGTTAGAGCTGGTGATACACAGAAAGCGCAAACGTTCGAGCAAGGGAGTGGTGGGAATTTTGGCCTGTTCGAAGACCCTTCGATTGAAGGCCAATTGACTCAGCTCCCGATTGATGTAGAGTTCAGGCCTCTGTAATTGGGTTTCGCTGTTTGGTGTTTTGGGGGCGGGAGCTGCCATAACTATCATTATATAAGACAAGCGAATAAGGAAGGAATATGAATGTACAAACCCCACGAACATCACGGCCAGCGAATCTACACAGCGGAAGAGAAGGCACGGCGAAAGGAAACGGACAGGATTAACAACTTGACGGGATCAGAGAGGGCAGACTATGAACGCATTCATGGGCCTATTGTTAATGCTAGCGAAGAAGCGTTGCCGAAGTATCTTCGAACAAAAGGATAAAAAATCCACCAAATAAGCCTCAGATACGGCTGGCCTGCTTCGTTCTGCGTTTAGATAAGCGGAAGTTGCGCCACTCCCTACGTCGACTGCGTCGATTGAGACGTTCTGAAATCTTGTGTAGAACTGTAGCGACTAAAAGGACAAGCAAAGCTATACCTGCACTCCACAACGCTAATTCGAGCATCTAACACCCCCAAGTAGTTGATGCTCCTTTACCTTACATCACCGTTAAGGGCAGATACATAGGTTTGGCAAGGACTATGACGGAGTAGAGATCAAGAATGCTAACGAGCAAGCGTTGCCGAAGTATTTACGAGTGAAGGGCTAAAAACAATTGGCCATCCTTGGCAGTGGTTTCCATAAGAGGAATAAAACAGGGTGTATGACAGTGGGTATAGGTAGCCTATTGACAGGAGGTTGCCTGACTGCCGCACACCCTATACTTAGATTACGAAAACAGACGTGAACAAGTTGTGAATGGGCAAGCGTTGCCGAAGTATTTGCGGGTTAAGGGATAACCTAACGCCGCTGATGCAATGGCAGGCGTATAGCAATGCAGGGGTAGTTTAATCAAGTAATAAGGCGTATGGTGAGCAAGCAGAGACACGTAAAGAACAATGTTGAATCGGCTAACAAATGCCTATCTTGTTGTTCTCTCAGCCCTGTTTGGTTGCAGCGGTGGTGATACTACGAGTGGTTTTGGCGCTGGTCTTTGTGCATCACCAAAGTTCAATTTAACCGGTACGTGGAAAGGTACGCTTACATCACATCGAGACGGTACTACACGACAGGTTTCGGCAGTGCTGATACAAAACGAATTTGGGATAGATGGCTCCATCGTGGCCGCACCTTGTTGGCCGCTAGATGGTGTAGGCGGCATCAGACCTGGAATGCAAGTGGCCCTGGAATTGGTAAGAGTGATGCTGTCTTAAATGACACACATCAACTCTTTCCTACAGTCATAGCGTAGGCTAGCTCCCGCAGCCTCTCCCAAATATATCTTTATTGATAAGGCCGTGAAGCAAATCGTGGTCGGCATCCCAGTCGATGATGTAGTCACCTACTAAGGCAAACCACATACATGAACCAGGATGCCGCAACTTGGATGTTATTAGAATGTTATGACAAAAAAATGGTCTTAGGATTACAAGAATGTGAAAAGAGAATCGGCACCTTGGTCTTGACGAAACACGGACGAGTTTCTGAGGGGAGGACCCAAGATGCCGATCAGGTATTGTCGATACCAGGGACGCAATATACACAACTGTTGTGAAGGATTTATGAAAGAGTTTGTTCTTGACTGAAAACAAAAGGCTGTAAACAAAAAGCCCCCGACTGTTAGTCGAGGGCTTCAATGCTAACAGGTTTGAAACCTGTTAAGAGCCTCCGGATTGACCAGAGAGACCGGAGGCTAGTGGAGGGATATGAATCCGATACGAATCTTATATCGGACCACCCCAGAGAAAAATAACACTGATTAAGAAAGACCCTCATTAAAAACCCCCGGCTCAGGATAGAACCGAGGGCTTGACTTAGTTTCTCCGCTACGCCGTAGCCTCCTCCTCCAGAAGGCTTGGACCCGCTCCGGGTTATTGTGGTTACTCATAGCTTCACGACGTATCGGGTCACCAAGCAAGTGTTACTTTACTCGGTGAGTGTTAGGAAAACAAATAATGATCGCGGGAAAGAAAAAGCCCCGCATAAAGCGGGGCTTTCGAGTAATACAAACCTTGCGGAGGTTTGTATTTATTTTGTTTTTATTCTTATTCAAAAAGGATGGTAGACCAAAGCGAGTGAAACCACCACTAACAATTTTATGAGCAGGCCACGAAAACCAGACAACGTGGAGCTTTGTGTACGTTAAATAACGAAATCGCCAGAAAGAAAAAGCAGTTTAAAAGTAGGCGCGGTAGAGCACCAACCATAAGATGATGGCCAGGATCGCCATTACTCCGCCGATCCAGTTTTGGCGCTTAAACGACTGAGTCATGTAGAGGAATGTCCCAAAAATAAGAAAGCCGAAAAATGCTAGTCCTATCCAGCCCTGAGACATGAGGACACCATACACACTATGAAATCACCAAACAACACAACTAATAGAACAACGCTATGAGCAGACCACGAAAACCATCAAACGTCCACCATCTGTCGGGGGCGTAAAAAAAGAACCCCCAACGTCCATCTCTGCAAGATCACGCTAACCTAAACCAAGCCCGCACAAAGAAAAGCCCCGCAACAAGTACGGGGCTGTGCCCTCTGGTGGTTCGGGCTTAGTAGAACCCCCGGTCCCTGGTCGAACCGGGGGCACTGTAGGACAGAGATGAACCCCCAACGCCCATCTCTGCAAGATCACGCTACAGACCTCTCGCCCCATTTGGTAGTGGTTTACCAAATTATTTGTTACCAATTTTTTTTACCAAGAACATAGGAATTTGTATGACACACGACATAAAGCACGACGACGCTGTTTCTAACCTAACCCGTAGACAGTTACGGTTTGTGGAGTGCTATTTAAGCGGCATGAATCAGACCGATGCTGCCAAGGAAGCGGGCTATAAACATCCCACTAAACAGGGTTATCACCTCTTAAACATGCCCAAGTACGAAAAGATACAAAGGGCTGTAGAAAAGGGCAGAGAAGAGGCGAGAGCCTGACTAAAACAGTCGGGTATGGTGAAAATCACATATTTATCGGGGATGATTTGAGAAAATATGGTCACCGGGGAAGCAATAGGTGACCGCCATGACAAATACTTACGATCCATACGATCCAGAAGAACACCGAGCCACTAGTAAAGACGTTAAAAGCGGTTGGGTATTTGTTTTCTTTGTGCTTTTTGGGCTTGTGATCTTTTTCTAGAAATATATCTGC
>JASJAT010000229.1 GCA_030066885.1 Arenicellales bacterium
CATCCATGGCCATACATCGCGTGTCCACTAACACCCCGGTAAAAGAATCCGCACTGGCGGCAAACGGGGCCATGAACAATACAGAAACAAACAAAGTGATTAACTTGCGCATTATTACTGTTCTCCTTTGATTAAACCTAGGTTAGGTACAGATCACCTGTACATATACACAGACCGGACTCAAACCTAAAATATTCCTGAAAAACTAAAACCCCCACCTAAAAAATCTTTTAAATAAAGATTACCCCCTAGTTTTCAACAACTTCGGCCAGGAACTCAAACGTCTCAGGCTGCACCCAGATTGTTGGATCGTTCACTGTCAGTTTGCTCTCGTTCGTTTTTGGATTAGGTATAGGGATAAGTAAACCGTCTCTGCCGACTAAAAAGGTTTGGGGCACTACTTCAACCGCAAACGCGGTTTTGGCTTGCTCCTGATCGTCGAACAAAACAGGAAAGGTGTATTTGTACTCATCCTGAAATGCCTTGGCATCGGGTAGTTTGTCGTAAACCGCCACTGCCAGCACCGCAAACCCCTTGTCCTTGAATCTGTCATGTATCTTCTGAAACTCAGGCATCTCTACTAAACAGGGGTAACACCAACTGGCCCAGAAATTAACCAGAACGACGTTTCCGGAATAGTCGGACAGCTTCAGTCTACTGTCACTGTCTACGTATCTGACCTCAAAGTCCGGAGCCTTTACAGTCGTCAACGTGTTGCCCACAACGGTTGCAACAGGGACCCAAGCACCCAGTATCGCAACAAGAACTGCCATCAGGGTTGGCCGCAGGGGCGATAGATATTGAGTTTTCATATAACTTCTCTCGTTCTTCGTTGTTTATATAGAACGGTGAAGATCGGTTTTTATTCCAAAACTGAGTTAAAAGTACAAAGTTGAAAGTAAAAAGTGAAATACCAAACTCAACATAGCTATTTGAAATGTATTCTTTGGACTTTCATTTTTCTTGTTTTTTATCCGTTGGATTCCCGCTAAAGACATGCGGGAATGACAGGTGGTGAAAGAGCATGCGGGAATGACGATTGATTACATATCCCTTTGCGTGCTTTGTGTCTTAGCGAGAGTGTCTACGTGTATATAAGAACGGATTTAAAACTATTCTCTTTGCTCTACCAAGACGACATGGAAACGGCGGGGACCGTGGGCACCCAACTGTATGGTTTGTTCTACATCGGCGGTACGCGAAGGTCCGGTAATCAAGTTGACTGTTCGCGGCATGTCGAGGTCCTGTTTCTGCAACAACCACCACAGGTCTTCGAAGTGCGATACGATCTGATCCATCCGAATCACCACAATATGGTCATCCGGTAAAAAATTCAGCGTAGAGGGGCTTTCGGTCCCGGACAAAATCGCCACCGTCCCAGTTTCAGCAACGCCGGCGTAGGCTCCGGTAACACTGATCGTGTCCTCACCTCGAGCTGGACGCTGCTCGATTTCCCAATCTTCGGGCCATTCAATTCCATCCAGCACCGCATGGGTGGACATCACGATGTTTTTGCTAAGCTGGTGCTGGTCGAGGTACTGCTGAATGGCACTCGGTACATCATTGAGAGTGGCTACCCTAGTTAAGGTACCAGCAACAGATTGAAGTTTTTCACCAAACCTTTCCGCCAAATCCTGATCAAAACGGGGGCGAATTCCTTGTTCGGGTTCACTGATACGCGCCCGCAGTTGGGTCACAACACCGTCAGGCAATGGCCCCCGACCAAGGGAAGCCCTTATATTGTCGATGATTTGACGCCGTGTCTCACTCACTGGCTTTTTTCCATTGTTGTTGGAAAGTCTGCCCCTGCGGTACTGGCAAATCCCGTACTGAGGTCCAACCCGATGCTAAAGGGGCCTTACGCAGTACACCACGTGACCCCCCCAATAGAGCTAAAGCCTTCGCCGCCAATGAAGTTAAACCGCTATACAGTTTTGGTCGGGTGACGAGATACGCCCAAGCCTTTAACCCGAGCTTGGTGCGTGAATCCGTGAGCCCTCGCTGGAACGCCTTGAATCTATGTTGTCGTAAGAGATCCGGCAGCGGGATGCTCATCGGACACACTTTTGCACAACGGCCATTAAGCGAACAGGCGTTGGGTAAGTCGTAGGAATTTTCCAAACCGATGATCAGTGGCGTTAAAACAGACCCCATGGGGCCGGAATAAACCCAACCGTAGGCGTGGCCACCGATAGCTCCATACACCGGGCAATGATTGAGGCAAGCACCACATTTAATGCAGCGCAGAATATCCTGGAACTCGCTGCCTAGAACTTTGCTACGCCCATTGTCTAAAAGAACGACATGAAACTCTTCGGGGCCGTCATGGTCATTGGCCCTTTTCGGACCGGTTGAGAACGTTGTATAGCTCGACATCTCCTGGCCCGTTGCGCTACGTCCCAACAACCTGAGTAAAGTCGCGGTATCGTTGAGGGTTGGAACGACCTTTTCGATGCTAGCGGTCACGATGTGAACTTTGGGCAAGATCTGACTCAAGTCTCCGTTACCTTCGTTGGTCACTATCACCGTGGATCCAGTTTCTGCTATTAAAAAGTTCGCGCCGGTTATACCGACATCAGAATTGAGAAACTTCTCCCGTAAAACCTGCCGCGCCTCGTTAACCAAGTCTGGTACTTCGGTAAGTCGCTCGTTCAAACCATATTTCGGATGTTCGCCATGAAATAGGTCTGAGATTTGATCCCGCGTCTTGTGGACCGCCGGCGCAATAATGTGGCTTGGGGGCTCATGGGCCAGCTGGATGATGTATTCACCCAAGTCTGTCTCCACAACGGTATGTCCCTTTGCCTCCAGCGCTGCATTTAGGCCCATTTCCTCTGACACCATGGATTTTCCTTTCAGCACTTGCTTTGCTTCGGTGCCGACTATGTCCATAACTAGCGCACACGCCTGCTCAGGAGTCTGTGCCCAGTGCACGTGCCCACCGTTTTCCTTCACCTTTCGCTCAAACTCCTCCAAGTAAAAATCGAGATGGGACAAAGCATGGTCTTTGATTTTTCGTGCCTCAGCCCGGATAGCCTCAAACTCATCTAGGTCTTCCACTGCGTGCAGTCGCTTGAGGACGAATCCGTCCTTTGCTTTGGCCAGGGCGGTTTTTAGATTATTGTCTTTGAGTGCGGACGCGGCTTGCTGCTTAAAACGAGCAGCCGATCTATTTTCTAGATTCATTCGGATTTCTCGCCAATGGCTGGAATAGTCACCATGCCCGCTAACACCTCGGCGACGTGAAATACCTGGGTTTCTCCCGATTCACGCTTTATGCGTCCTGCTATGTTCAACAAACACCCCAAGTCCCCGCCCAAGATAAAGTCGGCTTTGGCCTTTTTAATATTATTTGTTTTCTCACTAACCATCCGTTCAGAAATATCCGGATACTTGACACAAAACGTACCACCGAATCCACAACACACTTCACTGTCTTCCATCTCATTCAGCTTCAGTCCTTCGACCTGGGACAACAACATTCGCGGTTGATTTTTAACACCCAACTCACGCAGCCCGGCACACGAGTCGTGGTAAGTTACGGTCGCGTTAAAGGTTGTGTTGACCTTCAGCTTGCATACTTGCACGAGAAACGTAGTCAGCTCATACGTTCGCTGCGCCAGATCCTCGGCCTTGGTCTTCAAATCGAAGTCAGACTCAAACAACCTCGGATAATGTTCCTTGATCATGCCGATGCAAGAGCCCGATGGCGCCACGACGTAGTCATAGTTTTCAAAGGTACGGATAACATGTCGCGCTACAGCAGCGGCGCTTTTAGCGTCGCCGCTGTTGTATGCCGGCTGTCCACAGCATGTCTGCGCACTCGGCACGTCAACCTCAAAACCCGCTTGCTCAATCAATTTCACGGCGGCGAAACCGACATTGGGGCGGAACAAGTCGACCAGACAAGTCACCAGTAAACCAACACGGTTGTTATTCTTAGTTCGGTCAGGCATATCAGTGAAGTATAATATTGCTCTTGTCCGTATATTGCATCAGGACCCGTATGATGACGCAGGACAGGGTTGGTTGGACGCCGGGCTGGTAACTCAAGCCGTAGCCGTAGCTATAACTTGAGTGAAGCCCAAGTCCAAGCGGACCTGGACCAGCCAGGGCCGGGGTAGGCCGACCGCTAATACAAAATGTACTCATCGAAGGATCAAGTATTGGGAGTAGTTTCAGTCTTTGATTTAGGAACTTGAATACAATACACGGCCACCTTAGTGCAATATACGGGCTAAAGTTATAATTGGTCTAAGGTTGGCACGCTATACAACTTAGTTCAACAATCGCACAACGAGCATAGGCAGAGGCGATCTTTATCCATCGCGGCGAAGACGCCGCTCCTACGGAACATCTTGATTGAACAGTTTACGGATCCGAAGGAGGTAACATGCAACTATCCAGCGAAAGCTTTACCAATAATACCGCTATTCCGGCCGAGTTTGCGCTCTGTCAACCTAATCCCCAGTCCCATGTCGATATGGCTCGAAACAGAAACCCACACCTGCAGTGGGCGGATGCGCCGGAAGGAACAAAATCGTTCTCCATTATCTGTGTCGATCCCGATGTACCCAGCAAACCCGATGACGTTAACCAAGAAGGGCGAACTGTACCCGCCGATTTACCACGCGTCGATTTTTATCACTGGGTGCTGGTTGACTTACCGGCCAGCGTGACCACTTTGCAGTCAGGTGAAGACTCTGACGGTGTCACGGCAAGGGGGAAAGATCAGCTGCCGGCGCCGCACGGATCCCGCCGGGGTTTGAACAACTATACGAACTGGTTTCAGGGTGATGCCGACATGGAGGGAGAATATTTTGGCTATGACGGGCCATGCCCACCCTGGAACGATTCGATTAGACACCGTTACGTGTTTACAGTGTATGCCCTGGACTGCGAAAAACTGGATGTGGATGGGGACTTTGGCGGCAGCGAAGTACTCGCTGCGATGGAGGGGCATATACTGGACCAGGCCAGTATCACTGGAACCTATAGTATGAACCCGGATGTACCGGCCTAACAATAGTTAAAAGTTTAAAGTAAAAAGTTATAAAGGCGCTCTGTTGTGTTTTCTTTAAACTTTAATCTTTAAACTGATTTAAGGCTGATCTCCAGCTGGTTTATCCATGCGGGGTTTGACTTCCGGTCGACCATCTTGATCTTCCGCCTTACCCGACGGCGTCTTCGGCTTGTCCTCAGGCTCCGCCGGCGGCCGCGGCTCCCGACCCGACATAATGTCCTCTATCTGCTTCGC
>JASJAT010000230.1 GCA_030066885.1 Arenicellales bacterium
ATGCCCGCCATGCTATAGGTCTGCGGGATGTTGCCCCAAAGCTCACTGGTATTCGGATCTATGTCCTCGGAAAGAAGGCCCATTGGATTCCGGCAGCTCAGCATGTACTCAAACATTTCCCGGGCCTGCTCTTCATGCCCTGATGCCGCTAGCGCTTCGATATACCAAAACGTACAGATGTTGAAGGCATTTTCTGGTACGCCAAAATCATCTGGCGTGGTGTATCGAAACAGATGCTTATCGCGCCGAAGCTGCTGCCCGACTGCCGCCAGCGTGTTTTGAAATCGAGGATCGTCCACGGGCTTGAAACCGAGTTCATGCATAAGCAGCAGGCTGGCGTCAAGTATTGGGCTATCAAAGCTCCCCGAATAAGCGTTGAGCTTCTTACTCCAGCCCCTTTGATCGATCACTTTAGCGATCCGCTCAGCTTGTTTGCTCCAATAGTCACCGCGATCCTTGAGGCATAAACGCCTACTGATCCGCGATAGCCGGTCGCATGCCGCCCAGCACATGAGCGTTGAAAACGTATGCACTTCTTTGCGACCGCGGTATTCCCAGAGTCCCGCATCGGGCTGATCGTGGTAGCGCACCGCTAGTTCTCCCAACTCTTCCAACCGTTCGAAAAGGTAGGAATCGCCCGGTCGTCCTAGACGTTCGTCGAAGAAGGCCTGAGAGATCGCCAGTACAACTGCGCCGTAGACGTCATTTTGAATCTGAACGTAGGCTTGATTGCCGAAGCGCACCGGGCCCATTCCTCTGTAACCTGGCAACGTTTCGATGGTACGTTC
This sequence comes from Arenicellales bacterium, assembly GCA_030066885.1. Classification (GTDB taxonomy): domain Bacteria; phylum Pseudomonadota; class Gammaproteobacteria; order Arenicellales; family JAANXG01; genus JAHEKE01. The sequence goes on from JASJAT010000230.1 coordinate 789, forward strand.
CTCCAGCGGTCGCCGTCCACGTATGCTGTATACGGGTTGTAAGTGGTGTCCATCAGCTTCAGCCGCAATATCGATGATATAGCGCATGAACCCTTCCATCGTCCGTGTCGCGCCCAGACGGTTAAGTGCCTGAATCACGAAGTAGGCATCCCGTAGCCAACAATACCGATAATCCCAGTTGCGGCCGGAATTAGCAGCTTCGGGTATCGACGTTGTCATGGCGGCAATCACTGCGCCTGTGTCTTCGAAAGTGCACAATTTGAGTGTAATGGCGGCGCGAATAACTGAATCCTGCCATTCAAAAGGGATGGACAGACCCTGTACCCAATCCTGCCAGTACTGTTTCGTTTCCTCGAGAAACTGTTTTCCAAGCTTATCGACAGACTCCGGAACCGGTTCGTCGGGCCCGAAGAAAAGAGTTAAAGGCTGCTCAAGCACAAACGAATTTTCTTCCAACACGTGGCTCAAAGATGCGTCAGTGGTAAGGCGTATCACCTGATCTGCACCCAGGTACCGAATGTGGTGGCTGCCGAAAGTGCGTTTGCATTCACCGACACCATAGTGATACCCCGGTCGCAAACGTATGGTGATGCGCGGGCGACCCGACAGAGGTTCGATTATTCTAGTCAACATGACTGGTCGGAACTTGCGCCCGAAATGGGTGAACCGGGGAGCAAAATCGAGAATACGCACGGCGCCACCGTGGCGATCGTGATGGATCGTTTCAACTACTGCCGTGTTGCGCAGATACCGCTGTTTGCTTGACACAAAGCCATCGACGACGACGTCAAAAAAGCCATGTTCCGGCTCATCCTGACCAGACAAAAGGGCGGAGAACACAGGATCTCCATCCAGACGGGGTGCACAGAACCATACGATGCGACCCTTGTCATTCAGTAGTGCGGCGATTTGAGAATTGCCGATCGCGGCCAAATTAAGGTTGTTCACAATATGTCCTGATCACCAGTGAGCGTGGTGGTATTCTTCTAACCATTGCAGAACGGTTTCAACGTTTGTTATCCGATACTGCGCATTACTGTCACCGTCATTTCCAACTCGAATTGAATAGCCGCCCAGCCGGTTAACCATATCAAATCCGTCTTCGTCCGTTACGTCGTCACCGATAAAAATGGGCACGCGCCCCTTAAAAGGAGCCTCGCGCATAAATTCCCCTATGGCTGAACCCTTGTTGTCCCCTGAGGGCCTGACCTCAAGCACCATTTTTCCCCGCTTGATTTCAAAGTGACTACCAAGTTCCCGCAATACTTCTTCCATACACAGCTCGGCGGCGTCTTTCGCATCAGGAGCGTTACGATAATGCAGCGCGATGGTGACACCTTTGTCTTCGATCAAAGTTCCAGGATGTGCCTCACAAAAATTAGCCAGCCGCTCCCGAACGTCATCAAGGGGCTTGTCGGTAGCTAGGTCGATACGCAGGTTACCCGTGGCGTCTCTTCGCTCCAAACCGTGCAGCCCCGCTATAGGCAACACCAGAGGTAGAAATATCGAATCCAGGGTACTGATTGACCGGCCACTCACCAGCGCAACCGCACCCTCCGTGACAAGCTGCAAGTGGTGGACAATCGACTTGATCCGTGGTGTGGGACGCGCGAGCTCTGGATGCTCTACAAGTTCGAGCAGAGTACCGTCTACATCCAAGAAAAAAGCCCAACCCGGTGTTTGCTTGGGCAAACGCTCGTTCGCACGATCGCCTGAAAATGTGGTGGATGATGCCATTTTCACATTCGAATTGATTGGTGTCCCCCTTTCTAAGTTTAAACCATCGGTGATACATGCGCGGCCTGCCAGTAAGTGACAAGCTGCTGTTTCTCTTAACTTAATTAAACCGGAGCAAAAATGAGATAAGTCAGTATGTGGCGGTACAGAACACCTGTTCTTGAGCCCCATTTCATTTTGGCAACAACCTATTGGCCAGGCAAAAACTAGAAGGGGGTGTTATTCGGGCGATTCACACCGTTATCGGGTATATGCCTACGGCTGACGGGTGAATATTACACTTCATCAATATTATTAATACTTCATCATAAATATCTGTCTTATCGATATATTTTGATCTAGAATAATCCCTAGCACTACCGTTTCTTTACACCCTGTAACTCGGACACCTATCTACACCCCCTTATCATCAAGTTCACACGTTCCGGGCCGTAAAGCGAAGAATAAGATCAATAAAAGCTCGGGGAAACGGTAGTTGCCTTCCCAACATTGACGAGTCCCCTAGTACCTAGTAGCGAGTGTTTATACCGCATTTCTATAGGAGCGGCGCCCACGCTGCGACTAACCCGCCTGAGGTGATATGGTGACTAGATTGGAACGAACTGTTTTTGTACTAGCCACTAGTTGACTAGATAGTCGTTACTCTTTCTCCTACAATCCAATTGAATTCCCACGACGTGTTCAGACTGTGTCCGACTACAACTTACCGGTTACTCCCACTACTCAAAGCAGGCTAGCCAAAGTCGATTTCGACGACCTTGGTTTTGGTGACGTGTTCTCTGATCACATGTTTAGTTGTGAGTTCTACAACGGTACCTGGCAGGACCCTCAGATTGTGCCCTATGGCCCCATATCCATTGAACCCGGTGCCCTTTGTTTGCATTACGGGCAGGCCGTCTTCGAGGGACTCAAGGCATTTAGGGGCGTCGATCATCTGTTGCGTGTATTCAGACCGGAAATGAATGCGGAAAGATTGCAACAATCGTGCGAGCGTCTTTGTATTCCGGCTATCGACCAGGAGCTCTTCTGCGCGGCTATAGAGCAATTGGTTGCGGTCGATGAGAAGTGGCTACCCACCCGTCGTGGCGAATCGCTTTACATACGACCCCTGATTTTCGCCACCGAACCAAATCTCCTGGTCAAACCGGCTGATCGTTATCTTTTCCTGATTATCACAGCGCCGGTGAGAGAATATTTTTCTACCGAGGGTGGCGGTGTCTCCTTGCGTGCCGAGCCGAAATACACCCGGGCCGCGATGGGCGGCACCGGTTCGGCCAAAACTGGAGGTAATTACGCTGCGACGTTACTCCCCGGGATGGAGAGCGTTGCGCTGGGATTCGACCAAACCCTGTGGCTGGATGGTCGAGACCACTGCTATGTCGAAGAAGTCGGGCAAATGAACATATTTTTCAAGATCGAAGATACATTTATTACCCCGCCCCTGCATGGCACTATCCTACCGGGTGTCACCCGAAATAGCGTGCTGACCTTGCTCAAGGATCGAGGCGCAAAATATGAAGAGCGGCCGATATCTATAGACGAAGTTCTAGCAGCTTATGAGGACGGTAAGTTAAAGGAAGTATTCGGCGCCGGCACCGCGGCGGTGATCGCACCCATCCAACGGATCGCTTACCAAGATACTATTCTTGAGTTCGACGTCGAATCGAGCGGTTTGGCCAGCCAGTGGCTGTACGACACCATCGTGGACATACAAACGGGCGCTGCAGAAGATACTTATGGATGGAACAGGATTGTTTCCGCACCTCAAACGCCGGCAAGGTCCATGACTGGCAGCTAACCCGCAAGGGGACAGTAAATTTACTAACCTGACAACAACTGTGGGAACGGCGCACTCGCTGCCGTTCGATTGGCGCGAGTAGATCTCAATACCCGAGTTAAAAAGTATACTGTCCCCGGTTTAAAGTCGTTACGACACCAGGAGCAGCTCTCCCCGATGTGTGTCCAGGCGTACCCGACAGCCGAGGGGTAAGGTATAGGGATTCTCGAGGTGGCCACAGGCAAAGCCAAAAATAATAGGCCCGGGGAAATCTCCTAACAGTTCTTTCAACATGCGCTTCCACACCCGTGGTGGACTCTTCGAGGCTTTGTCCTCAATTGCCGAAATCACAAGACCGCGAACACCCTTGAGTTTGCGACTTTGCTTCAGATGCAACAGTAAGCGCTCGAACCGGTACACAGATTCGTTGATGTCTTCGAGCAATAGGATACTGTTACGTGTATCCAGTTCGAACGGCGTACCAATACTGGTGCTAACCAGAGATAGACAGCCTCCAACCAAGGTACCCTCGGTTCGACCGGCTTTTAAGATCTTACCCTGGCCTAGCGTCCAGCTTGGGCCAAGATTCGATTTGAACAAAATTTTTTGATAATCACGGCGCACGCGGCCTTCTTTTGGACTGGCCAATTGACCGATAGTCGGTCCGTAGTAGGTGACCAAACCGGTTTCTACCCGAATGCGCTCCAGCAGCATGGTCAAATCACTGTAGGCGATGACGCGTTTTGGATAGCGCTCGAGCGTGCGAAGTTTCAACTCAGGTAGGAGGTGATGCAGACCGAATCCGCCGCGCGCAAACAAGATCGCCTTGATGTCTTCACGGTCTATCAAAGCCTGTAACTCGCCCAGGCGGCGCCGCTCATTGCCCGCAAAGTAGCGGTGCTGACTGAGGATATCTTTTCTATAGACAGGTTTAAGACCCCACGACTCTAAGACACGCACGCCCTGCTCAAAGGGTTTGGGTCTGACCGTTCCACTTGGCGCTGCGATCCCCACCTTGTCACCGA
>JASJAT010000231.1 GCA_030066885.1 Arenicellales bacterium
GAATTTACTTTATGCTTTTTTAGGACATAAACTGATTTAGTCCCATGGAGAGATTAAAACAACGAAAAGTATTCGCGGTGCTCCCATTCTGAAACGGCACCGACATAGCGGTCCCATTCTGCCTGTTTGATACGGGTGAAATAGTCGACAAAATCATTGCCCAGTGCCGACCGGTAAAAGGCACTGTTGCGGAAGGCATCCAGTGCTTCGAGAAGATTGGTGGGTAACATGGGGGCTTCGTTGTCATAGGGGATATCCACCGGATCCCCGGCATCCAATTCTCGCTCAATGCCATCCAGTCCACAGAGTATCTGAGAGGCGATGTACAGATACGGATTCGCAGCCGATTCACCTACCCGGTTCTCGACACGGGAAGCCGATTCCTTACTGTCGGCAATGACACGAATCATCGCGCCCCGGTTGTCACGCCCCCATTGAATACGATCCGGGGCGAGTGCGAAAGGCTTGAATCGTTTGTAGCCGTTGATCGTCGGCGTCGAAAGGAGGCAACTCTCCACCGCATGCTGCAAGAGTCCTGCCACCCATTGATTGCCGATTTTCGACAACACCTCCCCTTGAGCAGGGATAAACAAATTCTCCCCTGTCTCCTTGTTTACGACTGACTGGTGTAAGTGCCAGCCACTGGACATGATGTTTTTCAACCGCGGCCTACACATGAATGTAGCGTGATATCCCTCGCGCCGACATACCTGTTTTACCGTGCTGCGAAACAAAACCAGGTTATCAGCGCTATCCATAGCTGAATCGGGGTGAAAGGTAAACTCGAATTGGCTGGGCCCAAACTCAGCTTCCATGGACCGTACGGGAAGGTGCAGTGCTTCGGCATTGCGGCGGATGAGGTCCATGACTTGTTCAAGTTGATCGTAGCGCTGTTCAGTGAGGTATTGATAACCATGCGCAATCAGGCTTGTCTGCGGTGGGTCTTCGGGCCGTTCCGCGCTGGCATGGTCCAAACAGGCGTTTTCCAGTTTGAAAACGTGAAATTCCATCTCTAAACCAACCACGATATCCAACCCAATCTTGTTTAGCCTGTCTACCGCAGCACGAAGAATACGCCGAGACGAGAATGAAATCGGATCCCCTTCGAGTGTGTAAATCTCACTTAACATCCAACCACAATGTGGCGACCAGGGCAGCACGCGGAATGTTTTTGGATCTGGTATCACCAGAAAATCCGAGGCGCCGATAAACCTGCCGGGACCAAAACCGGCGTCACTTTCCCAAACCGGAAACACGGTGGCGTGCGAGGTGTCTTTGAGTAAAAGCGTGCTCGTCGCTTTGACGCCGTTGTTGAAGGCGCTTTTCAACTCCTTGGCAAGGACAGTCTTACCGCGCAAGATGCCGTGTTGATCGGCAAAAGAAATGCGCACCGTTTCGAGGCCGTGCTCGGTAACCGTTTTCAGAACACCCTCTGCAGCAGCAAAATCCTCAGCCGTCCAAAGTCCATTGTTCACAACAATGCCCTCTTCTTTGCGGACTTGCTTATTCATCACCTAGGGACGCATCCCACGCGCAAGCAGCTCGCCGTTGGGCATCGCTATCCCTCCAGGCGGTTTGCCATTCTTCCTTGGCGGCTATGGTATCGATAGCAATCGGTCCTTTAACGGCTGACAGTGTTTGTTGCTGACCGGTCAGCGGCAGGTCACGGTCTGAACCCTCAGTCACTTGTGCGATTGCAGTCCGCAGTATTTTCCTATATTGAACAATGGCCTTGTCACTCTTAGCCAGGTGCTCTTTGCTCCGGTCTTGAATCGAGCCCATGGACTCAACTGCCCATTGATCGTGGACATTAATATCCAATCCCATACCTGTATAGGTCCTGGTGTCTTGTTCGTTCGGATCGTAACCGTAGTTGTTTCGTTTGTTCTTGTTCGGCACATAATCCGGCAATTGGTATAGCGCCAAGCGCTGATCCCGCATCAACGTCTTGTCGACTTCTTTACCAAAGCTGGTAAATATAGCGTACCAATAGCAATTGTGATCATCGATAGGTACGTGCCACTGGGTGATTGTCATCTCATTGGACATGGGAATGGTGATCGCCGTTGGAAATACCTGATTGGTTATACGGACATGGGTCTTACCATTCTCCAAATGGCGCAACGTGATGATGCGTAAACCGTAATCGGTTCTCTCTACAATGATTTCCGGTCGCGGATACTCACGCAGCAATTGGGTCATCGGAATATCACTGTCACCTACCCGGTCACGAAACTGCTTACCGTAGGCTTTAGCCGTGTCCTCATCCTCAAGATAGCGGTGTAGAAATGACGCGTGAGCGGGATCAATACCTACTTCCAATGCCTGCAGCCAGTTGGATTCAATCAAGCCCTTAAATGCAAAGGTGTATTCGTTCGGCGCGGAAAAACAATCAAATCCGGGGAATCCAGGGGGTTTTCCCGATCCCATATAGGCGAAAACGATTCCGTTTTTTTGCACAACCGGATAGCCCGACGTTTTTATACGTTTGTACATCTGGCTGTCTTCCGGTTCAGCCGGTTGCTCCATACACTGGCCGGTTTTGTCGAACAACCATCCGTGAAAGACACAACGCAATCCTCCGTGTTCAAGCCGGCCGTAGCACAGGTCGGCACCGCGGTGCGGACAGTAACGTCCGACCAGTCCCAGCCCGCCACTTTGGTCGCGAAACAACACCAAATCTTCGCCCATGACCTTTAAGGGAACGACGGGCCGTTGTTGTTCCAGTTCGTCCAACAAAGCGACAGGTTGCCAGTAACGGCGTAGCAATTTGCCGGCCGGTTGCCCAGTACCGGTCAGGGTGATCTCCTCGTTTTGTTCGGGGCTCATCATATGTTTACAACGTCCCTTGGATCGCGAAATGAATTGACGATAATACCCGGAATCCGGCCTTTTATTGGTAAAGAGCAGTCAATGCTACCTAAACAAAGCCTGGTGGGACAACAACGCCGTTTGACCCAACTACTCTACTGTCGTGCTACGGATTCTGGCGTATCGATTGAGTCCTTCAAGGGCAGGTGTCTTTGCAACGATTAGAAAGACCGGAATGTTGGACAGATAGTTTGCGTAGCGACCTTTTTCGCTAAAACGCTGCAGGAAACGGGATTGCAGGAGCGATTCTCGTATAGCCGGCAATATGCCGCCCGCCAAATACAATCCACCGCGAGCGTCCAGCGTCAACACCAGGTCTGCACTCACGGTGCCGAGAAACCGAAAAAACAAATCGAGTGCTTGGTTGGCGGCTGCGTCGCCCTTTGCGGCGCGGGTGGAGACATCCTCCGGTGAGCTCGCGTCCGGCCCATCACTTAGAATGTTATACAGCGCCAGTAGACCCGGACCCGACACGACTCGCTCGGCGGAGACATGCCCGTAGTGTTCGCGCAGACCTGAAATAATCTTTGCTTCTCTTTCGTCGCTGGCAGCCAGGGTGACGTGCCCACCTTCACCGCTAATAGGAATCCATCCGCCCTGATCATAAACAAGACCCGACGTACCGAGGCCCGTGCCCGGTCCGATTACAGCAATATTCCCGGTTTGAGTACTGACCTGTCCTTTTTGTATAGGGACGAGATCTCCATGTTGTAGAAATGGAACGGCACAGGCGAGCGCGGCAAAATCGTTGACTAACGTGATTTTTTGTAAACCAAACCGCTGTTTCAATTCTTCGCCATCTATAGTCCATTCAAGATTCGTTAGGTGAACCTTTGTAGTCTCAACAGGCGCTGCCACCGCGATTAGGGCTTTTTTGGGCCTGGTCCCTTCCAGCTTGGAATAGTACTTCGATAGTATCGCAGCTAAATCAACATAGTCGGAATTGACGAATAAGCAAATGTCGTGCAACCGACCCTCACCAAGTGCACAGCGGGTATTTGTTCCACCCACCTCAACCAACAAGGTCCGGCTCAAGTCGGCCATTGTTGAAGTGTTGTAACGAAACTAATACGCCAAGATCGAATGTCGTTATGCCGCAAGACCTTCATCATGATACGCCAACGATGGATACGCTCATCCAAAGGCATTTGCAACGCAACTTCTAACCCTTCAGCCACGCCGTCCAAATCGAACGGGTTTACCATGACAGCACCGTCGCTCAGTTCTCGCGAAGCTCCGGCCAGGCTAGACAAAACAAGCACGCCCGGATTGCGTGGATCCTGGCAGGCTACATATTCTTTTGCGACGAGATTCATGCCGTCGCGCAGGGGTGTCACCAATCCAACTTGGGCCGCCCTGAGGATGCCCATCAATATGCCTCTGTTAAAACCACGGTTGAGGTAGCGAATGGGGGCCCAATCGAAGTCCGCGAAACGGCCGTTGATATGACCGGCGGCCTCTTCGAGCTCACGACGTATCTCGTCATAAGCCTCCACATCTTTGCGAGACTCCGGAGCAACTTGCAGAAAAACACAATTTCGCCGGTGATGGGGATAGAGCTCTAATAAACGCTCATAGGCGAGAAATCGACTCAACAAGCCTTTGCTGTAGTCAAGGCGATCGATACCAACAATGAGCTTGCGCCTGCGCAGGCTGCCGATTAGACGCTTACGGGTAGAACTCCGTCTGGATTTGCGAGCCGCTGATGTGGTTGCCTGAACGTCGATACCGATTGGAAACACCTGCGCGCGCATTGGATGTTTGCCCACCTTGAAGGCGCCGTCATTACCGACATCCACGCCAAGCCCGTACTTAACACAGTTGTAAAAAGCAATCAGGTCATCATTGGTCTGAAACCCCACCAGGTCATACTCACAAACAAAGGTGAGTAGTTCCTCGTAGCACGGCAAGCTGCGCCACAGTCCCCAGGCTGGAAACGGGATGTGCAAGAAGAATCCAAGCCGATTGGTCACCCCCATCAGCCGTAAATGGTGTGCCAGCGAAAATAAATGATAGTCGTGAGCCCAAATCAGATCGTCGGGTTGCAGTAGCGGCACCAGCTTGCGTGCGAACATCTCATTGACGCGATTGTAGGCTTCCCACTCCTTACGAGAGAATTCCATAAACTGGGGCCGGTAGTGGCACAAGGGCCATAACACACTGTTGCAGAATCCGTTGTAATAATCATCATGATCTTCCGGTAATAGGTCGACCATCGCATAGGTGATATTGCCCTTATTGACGATCTTAGTATCCGTATCGAGCTGCGAGACCTCGCCGCTCCAGCCATACCAGATACCACCATATTCTTTAAGGGCGGCTAGTACTGCCACCGCTAATCCGCCCGGTGGTGTTTGTCGTCCGGTGGGCACTGCTATCCTATTTGAGACCACGACCAGGCGACTCAAAATGCCTCCCGCCAGCTGCTGCTGAGACGCGTCGCTACGTTAAT
>JASJAT010000232.1 GCA_030066885.1 Arenicellales bacterium
GCCAAAACGCGCGGATTTTAATGTGATGGACCACGATTCTCAAGCCGTTATAGCTAGAATCTGCTGTTTTTGAAGGCTTTTTTATGCGAGCTCAAGAAATATGACGCGGTGCTGTGTATTTAAGACACCAATTTTACCGGTTTGGAGGAGGAATTTCCTATCCGGGCCGAAAAGCCTAATCCTGTGCAATTATGTTGACCTTCGAACGCTGGTAAACGTGAGCTCCGAATTGATCTGTGTTAACGCAAGATAGTTGGCAATTTGTTCTACTTTATCAACTAACTTCGAGGATCCGGACAATGAATAAATATGATTGGCTGCAGGCCATCATCAATGATACTAACTCTCTCGCGGATTTGTCGAAATCGCACCCTGGGATATTCAATGAGGTAGTCAGTGACAGGGAGTTGCAACTGCTCGAAGAGTTGACCTCGAGTCTTGCTGCCAATGTTGAAATGCGGGCCAACGGGCAGGACGACGACAAAAGGTCATTCATTTTAAGCGGGGACAGTATTCTCGGGTAGCTTTACCCTAATTCTCAACCTCTTTGGAATATGCGGGCTTGCCCGCAGTAGTTGATCTGGGTCAAAGTTAGTTATCGGCAGTTGGGCATACTACCCAGCACCGACAATAAAAATGCTGGCACAATGAGTAAATCACCGTCGCTGAGTCGAGCGGAATACCTCTACAAAATCCAGCGTCACCTCGAATCCGTCGCTCGACTGGCTGAGACACAACCTGAAGTTTTCGATAAGCTTGTGAACGACAGGGAACTAAAACAAATCGAAGAAATTGTTAGTCAATTGGTCACGGGTCTAGAGAGTGAGATAAATTAGAAACCCGCGCTAACTTCAATAAACACGGTTTTTAAAGCCAGTATTCCCGATTCGGCAGGCCTTACCTCACCAATTGCCCCCGTAAGTGGGGTTTTCTAAGACTTCGATCCCATATCAGTTACGCACAACCCCACTGCCGTTTTGTCGAAGCATATTCCATTGCCCATAGCTGTCTTTTAGATTGAGCTGGATGGCACCGTTTGCCTCCGTCGACGCGTTGCCGATCTCCGCGACGTCGAACTCGATCCCATAGGGCATATCAATACGCACCCTATGCTCGTCCCCGGTGGCCGGGCTGCGGATCGGACTGCCTATCGATTCCATAACACCGGGTACCGAAACGCGCGCGGTGCGCCTCTCGATGTCAACTTCATACTCTATTGGCTTAAACAACGGGCCATGAACCGTTTCCGACATCGCCCGATAGACCCACCAATGAGTCGCGGCTTCGTTGGTATGCTCCCCGTAGAGGATCGCTAACAGCGCTTCACGCTGAGCATTATCTGCCTCTTCATCGATAATCGCCTGGAGTTCTCCATTTCCGTCAAAAACGGGGCCCGGCCAGGCATACAGCATCACCGCCTTCAAGCCAGTAAGCTGGACATCACCGAAGTGCCCTTTGTCCACCCGTATCACCTCGAAACCTTGGCAGTTGCCGTGAGTGGGAAGTGACTCGAACTGGCACGGACAGGACCAGTCGCAGTTACAATTGCCATAGGCTGGCCCTTCTAGGTACCACTCGATCATCTTTGAAAAGCCTCCTTCGTTTGGGTGTTTGCCGCAAGTTATTGATTTATTGGTAGGCGCGAGTGGGATCGAACCACCGACCACTACCATGTCAAGGTAGTGCTCTACCACTGAGCTACGCGCCTAACGGCGAAGCATCAAAACAATACCACACAGATTCAATTTACAGAACCCACGAGCTCAAAATGGTCTTTCCTTATTTCGGCTATACGATCGCGGATGGCTGCCGCCTCTTCGAACTCCAGATTACGCGCGTGTTCATACATCTTCTTTTCCAGCCGTTTGATTTCGAGCCCGAGTTCGTGGGCTGACATGTTGGCGTAGCGTCCGGAGTGTTCGGCGATAGCCAGGGACCTTTGTTCCTCCCGTATAGCTGAACTCACACGTTTATTACGGGTCGGATCGGCGACACCGTCAATGATATCCCGCACTGCCTTCTGCACGCTCTTTGGAGTAATCGAATTCGCTTCGTTGTAGGCATTTTGCTTAGCGCGACGGCGTTCGGTTTCTTCGATTGCTTTTCGCATTGAATCTGTCACTGCATCCGCGTACATAATGGCTTTACCATTAATGTTCCTGGCGGCACGCCCAATGGTCTGAATAAGCGAGCGTGTGGAGCGCAAGAAGCCCTCTTTGTCTGCATCAAGTATCGCGACCAAAGATACTTCTGGGATATCCAAACCCTCCCGAAGCAGATTGATACCGACCAGCACATCGAATTCCCCTGAGCGGAGGTCCCGGATGATTTCCACTCGCTCCACCGTGTCGATATCCGAGTGTAAGTAGCGTACCCGAACATCGTGTTCCGACATATAGTCAGTCAAATCTTCGGCCATTCGTTTGGTCAACGTGGTGACGAGTACTCGTTCATTGACTTTTGCTCTTTTGTTGACCTCTGACAACAAATCATCCACTTGCGTCATCACTGGCCGCACTTCAAGCTGTGGATCGACTAAGCCTGTGGGGCGTACCACTTGATCAATGACATCCGGGGCACGCGCTAACTCGTAAGGTCCGGGTGTTGCCGAGACGAATATGGTCTGCGGTGTAATCGCCTCAAACTCTTCGAATCGAAGGGGTCTATTGTCCAACGCTGAAGGCAAGCGAAATCCATACTCCACCAACGTCTCCTTTCTGGAGCGATCACCTCGGTACATCGCACCGAGTTGTGGTACCAGCACGTGGCTTTCATCCAGAATCATGATCGCGTTGCCCGGTAAATAGTCCATAAGTGTTGGTGGTGGTTGCCCTGCCGTGCGGCCCGAAAGGTACCGTGAATAGTTCTCAATACCGTTGCAGTAGCCAAGCTCCTGCATCATTTCCATATCGTAGAGTGTACGTTGCTCCAGTCGCTGTGCCTCCACAAGTTTGTCTGCGCGACGGAGATCATGCAATCGTTGTTTTAATTCTTCCTTGATCTCATCGACAGTTTGTATAATCGTTTCGCGAGGAGTCACGTAATGACTTTTCGGATAGATGGTGGTGCGTGTGATTCTTTCGTCAACCTCCCCTGTTAAGGGGTCGAATCTTGAGAGCTTCTCGATCTCATCACCAAACAATTCCAACCTAATCGCAAAACGGTCTGACTCAGCCGGAAAGATGTCAACAACATCACCTCGCACGCGGAAGGTTCCACGTTTCAAGTCGTAGTCGTTTCTTGAATACTGCAGCTCAGCAAGTTTCTTTAGAACCGCCCGTTGATCGATAAATGCACCCTCTCGAAGGTGTAAAATCATGCCATGATAGGCGGCGGGATCGCCCAGGCCGTAAATAGCTGAGACAGTTGCAACTATAATGACATCTTCGCGCTCTAGCAGCGCTTTGGTTGCCGACAACCGCATCTGGTCAATGTGATCATTGATGGATGCGTCCTTCTCGATATAGGTATCGCTGCTCGGTACATATGCCTCGGGCTGGTAGTAATCATAGTAAGAAACAAAATACTCTACAGCGTTGTTTGGAAAGAAATCGCGCATTTCAGCGTATAGTTGTGCAGCCAGGGTTTTGTTGGGAGCCATAATGAGCGTTGGTCGCTGCACTTCCTGGATCACGTTCGCTACCGTAAAAGTCTTGCCCGACCCGGTTACGCCTAGTAGGGTTTGGAAGGCATCGCCGTTTACCATTCCGGTGGTTAACGCATGAATCGCTTGGGGCTGGTCGCCCGACGGGGCGAAATCGCTGCTCAACTGAAATTGACGCTGCAATGTAGGTTAACCTCTTTATTCCACTTCGGTTAGTATTGCAAACCTAGATTAACGACGATAGCAAACATTAAAGGGTAATTCGTGAACACTATGACTCTGACCAAACGGGTTAATTCCATCAAGCCGTCTCCGACCATTGCTGTTTCCAACCAAGCGCGAGAGATGCGCGAGGCGGGTCACGATGTCATCGGACTAGGTGCGGGTGAACCCGACTTCGATACGCCAGATCACATTAAGACCGCTGCCGTCGAAGCTATTCAATCCGGCGCTGCCGCTAAATATACCGCAGTTGATGGCATTTCACTGCTAAAGACCGCCATCCAGGACAAATTCAATCGAGAGAACAATCTACACTATGAAAGCGATCAGATCTTAGTCTCAGTTGGGGCTAAACAGGCTTTGTTTAATCTACTGTTGGCACTTATCGAGGACGGAGACGAGGTTATCATCCCGGCACCTTATTGGGTTTCGTATCCGGATATGGTCACTCTGGTGGGCGGGCGGCCGGTACCTATCAATGCAGGCGCTGAGCAGAAATTTAAAATTACCCCCGAGCAGTTGGACGCTGCCATCACAGATCGCACCAAGTTGCTAATCGTGAACAGCCCGAGCAATCCGACCGGTTTCTTCTATGACGAAGAAGAGCTCAAGGGCCTGGCGGAGGTGTTGTTGAACCACCCTCAGGTATGCGTAGCCAGTGACGACATTTATGAACATATCCTATGGGCTGCATCGCCTTTCGTAAACCTGGTCAACGTTAGTCCTGATTTAGCGGAGCGTACAGTAGTTGTGAATGGTGTCTCTAAAGCTTACGCCATGACTGGATGGCGAATCGGCTATGCTGCTGGCCCAAAGAAGCTTATTCAAGCGATGAAAAAAATACAATCGCAAAGTACATCCAATCCTACTGCGGTATCACAATATGCCGCCATTGCCGCTTTAACGGGTGATCAACACTGTGTGCAAAATATGGTGGGAGAGTTTAAACGCCGCCACGACCACGTAGTGGAGCGACTAAATCGACTCCGCGGTGTTGAGGCACTGGAAGCCGACGGGGCGTTCTATAGTTTCCCAAATTGTGCCGCGGCGATCGCGAGCAGAGACAATATCAACAATGATATCGAGCTCGCTTCATTCTTTTTAAACGAATGTGGTGTTGCCCTGGTTCCTGGATCCGCGTTTGGGTTGGAAGGATACGTGCGCTTGTCTTTTGCCACAGATCTCGATACGTTAGATCGTGCCTTGGATAGGTTGGAGAAAGCACTTGGGGTAAAATAATAGTTTAGGAAGTCAATAAGCTAACCGCGATTTCGTGCCCTATATTTCGAGGCGCGGTTAAAAAAGGATCAATCCTCAAAAAGGAGGTAGACATGGATGTCCGCGGCTACGCAAGCAAGCTTCACGGTGTCACGCTCATCGAGTTTTTGGTTACTCTTGCTTTGATCGGTATTCTAATGTCCTGGGGTATCCCGGATTTCATAGCCCTTTACCGAAAGAATACGCTGACGAGTGAAGTCAATAAGTTGCT
>JASJAT010000233.1 GCA_030066885.1 Arenicellales bacterium
TGGGTCTTGTGGGAGAGAGTGGTTGTGGAAAGACGACGCTGAGCAAGATGATCATGCGTGGGCTGGTCCCAGACTCTGGTGAGATAACCTATAACGACAGGGGGAACTTGATTGATGTATTGTCGTTGTCTGGAGATGCCGGGTTAGAACTGTCACGCAAGATGCAGTTTATTTTTCAGGACCCATTCAGTTCTCTCAACCCAAGGATGACGGTATTCGATTTAATCCGTGAACCCTTGGTTATTCATGAGATCGGTGATCGAGGCTATCAAGAAGAGGTGGTAAAAGAGTTGTTACGTGTGGTCGGGTTGGATCCACGGTTTTTGAATCGTTACCCGCACAGTTTTTCCGGGGGCCAACGCCAACGTATTGGTATAGCCAGGGCATTGGCATTGCGGCCAGATTTTCTTATCTGTGATGAGCCCGTTGCGGCCCTCGATGTTTCCATACAGGCCCAGATCCTTAACTTAATGAAGGACTTACAAGCGGAACTGGGAATAACCTATATGTTTGTGTCACACAATTTAGCCGTAGTGGATTATGTTTCGGACCGCATTGCGGTGATGTGTGCCGGACGGTTGGTGGAGATTGCCCCGCGCGAAGCATTGTTCCTTGACCCAATCCACCCCTACACTAAAGCTCTATTGGCCGCGGTACCTTCGCCCGACCTAAACCACCCGTTGGACTTGAGTCTGCTCATGGAAGGCAGGGATTCAGACCCAGCTGCGTGGATAGCGCCCTTTACTTCGACAAGAGATAAACCAACTGAATTAATTGCCTTAAATAAAACCCATTCGGTACGTGCCTTAATCGGAACACGTCCGCAGGAATTAATGCCATGAAGACTACGATTCAACTAGTTTCCGCGTTTGTTGTTGCTGCAGTGCTCTATATTCAATCAAATTGTGTTGTGGCTGGGGAAGTCCCGAGCCTGGTGGCCGACGTCGAGGCAGGCAAACTTCCACCTAAGGAACAGCGTTTGCCGGAAACACCGAGGGTAATAGACCTCTCTGCCACCAATAGGGAGATAGGTCGCCATGGCGGTGACTTAAACCTGTTGATGGGGAAGGTCAGGGACATTCGTCAGATGGTGGTGTACGGATACGCGCGTTTAGTGGGTTTCGATCAGAATCTAAAACTGGTCCCGGATGTGCTTGAAAGCTATGAGGTGGAGGGGGAGAGGTCGTTTACATTCCATCTTCGGCCTGGACACAAATGGTCTGATGGTCATCCATTCACCACTGAGGACTTCAGATACTATTGGGAAGATGTCGTCAACAACAAAGACCTATCGCCGTTTGGTCCGAGTAAGGCGCTGTTGGTCGACGGGCAGCCACCGGTTGTAAACATCATCGACGAATACACCATCCAGTACACCTGGCCTGCGCCCAATCCTTATTTTCTAACGGCTCTGGCGGGTGCGCGCCCACTGTTTATCTACGAGCCTGCACATTACATGAAACAATTTCACGCCAACTATTTGTCGGAAGAGGAATTGGCGGCAAAAGTTAAAAAAGCTGGAACCCGCAATTGGGCCGGGCTACACGTTCGCATGGCGCGTATGTACAAGGCGACCAATCCTGGTCTGCCGACACTGCAACCTTGGTATAACACCGTTGAACCGCCGTCAGATCGTTTCCTTTTTGAACGTAATCCTTATTTTCACCGTGTGGACGAGGAAGGGAATCAGTTGCCGTACATCGATCGGGTAATTGTCAATATTGCATCCAGTAGCCTGGTGGCCGCGAAGACCGGCGCCGGTGACACGGATTTGCAGGCGCGTTATTTGAGTTTTGCGGACTACACGTTTCTCAAGGAAGGGGAGGAACGCAACGACTATACGGTGCGACTTTGGCGCAGAGCGACGGGATCGCGGCTGGCATTGTACCCCAACCTGAATACAAACGATGAGGTCTGGCGAGAAGTGCTGCAGGATGCTCGGTTTAGAAGGGCATTGTCATTGGCCATCGATAGACAAGAGATCAACCAGGTCATTTATTACGGTTTGGTGACGGTCAGTAACAATACGATCTTGTCTGGCAGCCCTTTGTTCAAGCCCGAATATCAGAATAAATGGACGGAGTTTGATATCGACAAGGCCAATGCGTTATTGGATGAAATGGGTCTGAGCGAGCGTAACAGCAAAGGTTTGCGGTTACTTCCCGATGGACGTCCTATAGAAATCATCATTCAATCTGCCGGGGAGAGCACGGAAGAGTCGGATATTTTGGAACTGATTCACGATACTTGGGTAAAGATCGGGGTCAAGTTGTACACCCGGCCATCGCAGCGGGAAGTGTTTAGAAATCGGGTGTTTTCGGGAGAGTCGATAATGGCTGTCTGGTCCGGGATAGAAAACGGGATTCCCACGGCCGAGATGAGCCCAGGCGAACTGGCACCCTCAATACAGCAGCAACTGCAATGGCCTAAGTGGGGCAAGTTTTACGAAACGAGCGGTCAATCCGGTGAGGAGCCGACCATGACTAGCGTGCTTCAGCTGGCCAGGTTGAACGATCAATGGGTTCACGCCGACTCCAATTCGGAGCGTGAAAAGATTTGGCACGAAATGCTTAACATACATACGGATGAGATGTTCACCATCGGCACGGTCTGTGGCGTCCCGCAGCCGATTGTGGTTAGCAACCGGTTGCGCAATGTCCCGCAAGAGGGCCTCTACAACTGGGAGCCCGGCGCCTATTTTGGGATCTATCAACCAGATACCTTCTGGTTCGACGAATAATTGAAGTTTCAAACGCTATTACCGCTGGCCCGCATATTGGATCAGGATACCGGATGATGGCACAGGACAGGGTTGGTTGGACGTCGAGCTGGAGTTCAAGTCATAGCCGTAGCTATGGCTTGAGTGAAGCGCAAGACCAGGCGGGCTTGGACCAGCCAGGACCGGGGTAGGCCGACAACAAGGAGAAGCTGTACTCGTCGTAAAATCCATTAACTTAGAGCATTTTCAATCATGAATCATGGACTTAAAAGCAACAATACGGCCGCCTTGGTGCAATATGCGGGCTAGAGGGACAGCGTAAGTATGCGGTACATCATCCATCGTATCCTGATGATGATCCCAACCTTGCTGGTCATCAGTTTGATCTGCTTCATCATCATCCAGCTCCCACCAGGAGATTATCTGGAGAGTTACATCGCCGAGCTGGAAAGCCAGGGCGAGACCGTAGATGAGACAAAAATCGCTTTCCTGCGGCAGGAATATGGATTGGACAAACCGTTATGGGAGCAATACCTGTATTGGTTAACCGGCATGCTGCAAGGAGATTTCGGGTATTCATTCGAATATGACCTGCCGGTGAGTGAGGTCGTTGGAGACCGTTTGGTACTCACCATGATCGTGTCTTTCGTCACGATTATTTTCACTTGGATCATCGCTTTCCCCATAGGGATATACAGTGCCGTACGACAATATAGTTGGGGCGACTATAGTTTAACGTTCCTGGGTTTCATTGGTCTCGCTACCCCTAACTTTTTACTGGCGCTGGTTATGCTGTATTTGGCCAATGTTCATTTTGGGACGTCAATCGGCGGTTTGATGGATCCGGAATACATCGACCAGCCCTGGAGCTGGGGTAAGGTTCTATCCGTGCTGGAGCACCTGTGGATCCCTGTGGTGGTGATTGGCACTTCCGGGACGGCAGGGATGATTCGTCGTCTTCGTGCCAACCTGCTTGACGAATTACAAAAACAATACGTCATCACTGGGCGGGCTAAGGGTCTGCCATCGTTTAAGCTGTTAACCAAATATCCATTACGTATGGCGCTCAATTTTTTTATTGCAGATATTGGTGCCATCCTGCCCAGTATTATCTCGGGTGCGGAAATCGTCGCGGTGGTGATGTCATTGCCTACCACTGGTCCAATGATGTTGGGTGCTTTACAGAGCCAGGATATGTACCTAGCTGGATCATTTTTGATGTTTCTGTCGACGCTAACAGTGATTGGGGTGCTGATCTCAGATATTGCTTTGGCCATGTTGGACCCGCGAATTCGGTTACAAGGCGGAGTGACACGATGATAGTGCCGAAGCGGGTTATTGAGCACTATGTATCGAAGGAACCCTTCGATCCCTTCTCCATCGAGGCACTGACGCCGGAGCAAGAAAAATATTATCTTGCCTCGCAATGGCAATTGATGTGGTTAAAGCTGAAGCGACACAAAGTCGGCATGCTCTCGGCGGCAATCCTGCTGATTGCATATGTATCCACGATTTTTACCGAGGTGCTTTCACCTTATAACCTGCAAACGCGACACGCTGACCGCATCTATGCCCCTCCGCAATCGGTACATTTGTTCCACGAAGGAGAGCTCATAGGACCTTTCGTTTACGGATTCAAAGTAACCCTCAATATGACTAACCTCAAAAGGGAGTATACCGAAGACAAGAACACCGTTTATCCACTGAGGTTTTTTTGTTTAGGGGACAAATACAAATTCTGGAATCTGTTTGAAGCAACTTTTCATATAGTGTGCCCGGCGAAAGATGGATACTTCTTCTGGCTGGGTACGGATCGTTTGGGCCGCGACATGTTGTCACGAATAATTCATGGTGCACGAATATCGCTGACTATCGGACTGATAGGAATCGTGATCAGCATGGCCATGGGAATTATTATCGGTGGTATCGCGGGGTACTACGGGGGTCAAACAGATAACATCATCCAAAGGATAATCGAGATCTTTAGATCTTTCCCAGAATTGCCGTTGTGGATGAGTTTGTCTGCCGTGTTGCCGGTTAATTGGAGCCCGATACTCGTTTTCTTCGGCATCACCGTCATCCTTGCTTTTCTGGATTGGACTGGGTTGGCGCGTGCGGTCCGGTCCAGGTTGTTGGCGTTGCGGGAAGAGGATTACTGCACAGCCGCGCAGCTGATGGGTGCTCGACCGCGCCGCATTGTTGGCCGGCATTTGTTGCCTGGTTTTCTCAGTCACTTGATTGCGTCGGCAACTCTCTCTATCCCGTCTATGATCTTGGGCGAAACGGCTCTGAGTTTTCTTGGGCTTGGCTTGCGACCGCCCATTACCAGCTGGGGTGTGCTGTTAAATGAAGCGCAAAACATCAATGTCGTGGCCTTATATCCATGGCTTATGTTGCCGGTCGTTCCTGTTATTGTTGTGATCCTTGCCTTTAACTTTTTCGGGGACGGGCTTCGCGACGCGGCCGATCCTTATAAATAGCTTGCGAGCACAACCCAAATGTTGTGCAGTTTAACGGAATAATATGGAAGCGAAAGGTGACAAATCGATTGGGGCCGAATCCTCGTTA
>JASJAT010000056.1 GCA_030066885.1 Arenicellales bacterium
GGAGGTAAGGATTCATCTCTAGCTCACATAGCCCCCGGTTCGCCCTGAGCCGGGGGTTTTGTCATTGGGCTTAACCTGGATTAGTGCTTGTCAAAAACGCCCCGTGTAGGCTGCATACCGGAAATTCCCAATAAGAGGAAAATCCTCTGCCCCCGGTTCAGTGCCCAAATTTGAACACGGGGGCTTTTATTTGGTACGGAGAGTTTGATTTTGAAAGCCACGTACTTGTTTCGGGGTTTTTTCTTTCCCACGATCATTATTTGTTTTCCTAACGCTCGCCGAGTAAAGTAACACTTGCTTGGAGGTTCGCTTTCGTTCGTTAAGCCATAAGAAGTGCACAATAACCCGGAGCGGCTCCAATCTTCTGGAGGAGGAGGCTACGTCGTTAAGCGGACAGAAGAACCAAGCCAAGCCCCCGGTTCTACCCTGAGCCGGGGGTTTTTGTTTCTACCCGGGAATTTCCCAACTAAAACACTGAAATGTGTCTACTCCGGTATACCGTATTTTGTATATTGAACTTCCTCTCAGCAGAGGTGCCTGTTGGAGGACTCAGCCAATACGCTCGGGTGGTTGAGTTTATGTTTTCCGCTAAGGTAAGCTAAACAATCAATTACCGAGCTAAACGAATCCAAAGGGGTGTATAGGAAACGGAAGGTGCGCATAGGGCACAAGCATCGCTTGTTGGGGGTAGCCCTTATGCATTCCATTCCGATGCGGAAGGATGAAGGGTGGCTTCTTCACAGCGACTATTATTTACGATGTTACTGGCTCTACCGCTCTTAACTCAGAAAGCCTTCCTCAGGCACGCTCACTTACTCTCTGATACACCCTATTCCAAAAGGGCGAGACCATCACGATGAAGGAACAGTCGAGGAGACGATCATGCATAAATTATGCTTGAGTTTACTTGCGACGGCTTTAGTCATCGGACCGGGCGCTTGGGGAGATAGTCTCGCCATACCTGAGCATTACTATCAGGTCATAACGGATACTACATTCGAAGCAGAAGAAGGTTATAAACAGGAGTTTGGATATTCAGTATTTGTTCGCTTTGAAGGTGTGAGTGTTTTGTTTGACACCGGCGTTACGCCCAAAGCGCTCGAACAAAACCTAAAGACCGCGGAGATTGACCCCAAATCCATTGATGTATTGGTGCTATCACACAACCATCCAGATCACATTGGGGGCATATCGTATATTCGAGAAACCAACCCGGATATTGTGGTCTATGCCGCTCCCGGACAAGAAATCGACAATCGCCCGGTGACCCGACTTGAAGATCTTGAACGTATCACACCGAATCTTTATGCAATACGCACTCATACTAACTCACCTACCAGTGGAATCAGCGATGAATTGTCGCTCGTGCTGAGAGCTGATGAGGGGCCTTATTTACTGACTGGATGTTCACACACTGGTGTTGCCAGAATCGTAAAAAAGGCTACTGAAATTATCGGACAGTCGATCTTTCACTACACGGGCGGAGCGAGATTGAAGTTCAGGGCGTCAGAAGATACAGAGCGTGTCGCCATCGACCTAACTGAAATGAACGTTTCTCAAATCAGTCCTGGTCATTGCAGCGTAGATCACCGGGTGGACAAAGCCCTGAAGGAGCACTTCCATGGGCGTGTACTGATGTCTGTGCAGGGCCGGAAAGTAGCCCTAACGCCCCCTGACCAAACTTAGCGGAAAGGAGTTGGACTTCCCTGTTGTGTCAAAAAAACATACTGATTCGCACTCGCTCGCTTTTTTGGCTTTTATGGTTCTAATGCCTGTTTTGTTCCTGTCTATTGCTGGTGCTGACATGGCAACTATGAAACAACGATGGGACTCAAACATCACGCTTATGACCGGGATTGAGTTTCCCACTCAAATTACCTGTTTGACAGAAAAAGTCTTTAATTGCAGCTTTGATACGGAAAATTGTCAGGATGACGTCAGGGACTATCGAAAGGATTTCCCCGCCCAATCCTGGTACTTTGATTTTCTGGAAATGAGAGTAACCATGGACAAAGGAAATCACGATCAAGAATCTGAGGGAAATCTGCATTATCTTGGGGGGACTACATATCACATGGCTCTGGACGAATATCCACACCTGACCGGTTTGTTAGCTTCCTTCTCGTATCATGAACGCCAAGTCTATCTAACCTGGTATGTACCCACTTCTCTGGGCATTGCAATTCAAGGGCATTCTGGAAGGTGCGTAGTTCAATAGGCCGCAGCATACCCAACCAGGGCTTATTGAAAACTCGGCCGTAGAGTTCAAACTATAAGTTTGCCGGCTTTTATAATATCCTTGTCGCCTCACCAACTCGCCCGGGATACTAAAAACAATGGTTTTATGGGCAGGATCAGTGGTTGGAGTATTACTCGGTTTAGCACATTCCGCCTATGTCTACCGAGTTGTTGCCTATGGAGTTCCTGCAGGCGCCGAACCAAACCATGCCCACGGATTATACTTTGCACTCTGGACGTTTGGGCTGTGGCTCCTCTTCGGTAGCTATGTTCTGATCCTCTGGCTGATTGGTGTATTGCTTTACACCATCTTCAAGGCATTCCGATAGTGGATTTCACGCAGGCCAAAACGGTCGGCATAATCGGTGCGGGTATAGCGGGTCTTGCCACCGCACGCAGCCTGATCGCCCAAGGACTGGAATGTACTGTATTTGAACGCCATAGTGTGTTGGGTGGAGTGTGGTCCGATGGCTACTTGAACTTTGGTGTACAGGTACAAAAGGAATTGTATGAGTTTCCGGATTGGCCATTGCCTGAGGGAACGCCCAATTTTACACCGGGCCCGATTATCCAAAGATACCTTACCGATTTTGCAGATCACTTCCGTATTTCACCGCATATCCAATTCGATACGACGGTAACTCATATTGCTGAAAGGGCCGGGCCAGGCTCAGGATGGATTGTCACTTCTAAACATAATGATCAGGAAAAACAAGATCAGTTTGACTTGGTCGTTGTCTGTATCGGACTTTATACAAACGTACCTAATATCCCTGAGTTTTCTAATCGAGATACTTTTATTGGTGAAGTCATACACAACTCAAAGCTCAAATCAGCAGAACAACTCTCAGGAAAACGTGTAGCTGTGGTGGGGTTTGGTAAAGGAGCAACCGATGCAGCTATCGAATCCGCGGCTGCAGCGAAGGAAACCCATCTCATCTTCCGTGAACCACATTGGCCGATTCCACAAAAACTGGCGGGTATTCTGCCCTTTAAATGGGGCTTGTTACATCGCATGAACATTACGCTCTTACCCCCCTACCAGGAGGTCACGCCCGTTGAGAAAGTAGTTCATAGCCTGGGTAAGCCCCTGGTTTGGTTTTATTGGCGTTTGGTTGAGACGCTGCTGTATTTCCAGTGCCAAATGGGTTCCCGTTTCGGAACGCGGGTGAGTTTGGTTCCTAAAGACCCGATTGAGATCGGGGCCTTTAGCGAGTCGACAATGGTGCCGAGAAGTTCCTTTTATCAGCTAGCACGAAACGACATTATCAAACTGCATCGGACCACCATCGAGGAATACACGCCCACCGGGCTCAAGCTTGCCGACGGCAGTGCGCTTGATCTGGATTTGGTCATACTGGCCACGGGTTGGGCGACTGACTTCAGCTTCATAGAAAATGAGGTTTGGCAGCGATTCGGTGCAGAGGATGACGGCTTTTACCTCTACCGACATATGTTGAATCCCCAAGTTCCAGGGATGGTTTTCATCGGCCGCGCCTCTTCAATTTCAAGTATTCTGACCTATTGTTTGCAGGCGCATTGGCTTGCTGAGTTAGTCAAGGGCAACTTGAAGCTCCCGTCTACAGACGAAATGAAGCACAACATAGATGAGATGAAAGCGTGGAAGCGGGCCTGGATACCCTTCAGCCCAGCGCGAAGCGCCCGTTTGATAGCGCATACCCAACATTACCACGACGAACTGCTTCGCGACCTTAATGTCAGTCCGTTGCGTAAGACAGGAGCACTAGCACCTCTCAAGGAATTAATCGTGCCTTATGAACCTAGCGATTATGCATCACTTGTTTCCAAGCATTTATTCTAGTCGTCAAACCACTTCTAATAACTTTGATTGCGCGCGGTTAGCTAGACCGTACCCCATTAAGAAAATCAGACGATGAAAATAAGACCCGCTCAAACAAGTGATAAGCAGGATTGGGCCAACATGAGGTACAGACTATGGCCAGATTCTATTGATGTCCATCTCGACGAAATTGAGGAATATTTTAACGGCGAGTCGATCGATATAGTTCAAGCTTACGTTGTCGAAGATGAAGATGGTTCGCTCGTCGGCTTTATGGAGTTGAATATAAGAAATTTCGCTGAAGGTAGTCGATCACCTAGGTTGCCGTACCTGGAGGCTTGGTATGTCGAAGAAGCTTATCGAGGGAATGGCTATGGTAAAAAGCTAATGCTTATGGCAGAGAACTGGGCGATAGACAAAGGGTATAGTGAGCTGGCAAGTGATACAAATATTGAAAATGAAACGAGCATCGCAATGCACAAGTCGCTTGGATTTAAGGAGACAGAAAGAATAATAACCTTCTTAAAAAAGTTGAGGTAGAGCGTAGAAATACGCTCAGCGGGACCTGTGACGGGTTCGAAAAAAATAACCGGTTCGCGACCCGAAGTTATGGAATATATCCGAGGGAACGCTCGATCATGCCTTCAAACTGTAAACAACGCTCCTGATTCTAACAATCAGATTCGTTTGCAATAGCCTCCAGAACAGTTGGGCACAAGCTAACAAATAAGTTTTAAACTCCAGCTTTTGGCTGCACCATATTCAAGCGACCGGCCTGTAGGAGAAGGTCAGTTTCCTTAAATCTGCTGAACGGTCGAAACCTGCCTGCCTAACCACAACAAGCTCGACCCAGAATGGGCATTGAGTATACGGGCAAGTAACACGACAATATTGAACTGCCCTGCGTCAGTTTCTTTTTATCGATGACATCTTGGCGGGATATGTTGATATGAGATTTACATTGCTTGACCTTCCCCACTGGGTTGGGGAGATGATTTTTTTCGTAGTCCTTCTGGCGGCGCTCGAATTGGGATACCGCGTAGGGGTTTGGCAGTACGATAAATGGGAGGATGCAGAGGACGGCGGTGGCAACCTTGTCCTGACCTCCGTACTCGCCCTGCTCGGCCTGCTCCTGGCTTTTACCTTTGCCGATGGGGTTAGCCATTACAAAACCCGCAAGCAGGCGGTGATCTCTGAGGCCAACGCCCTTGGCACCGCATTCCTGCGTGCCGACATGGTGGCTGATCCGGGCCGCACGGAACTCAAGCAGGCACTGCTCGACTATGCCCGCACGCGAGCAGTTAAACCCGGTACTGCCTACAGCACGGATAAAGCGCGCGAACTCGTTGCAGAATCCACGCAAGCGATGGCCAAGCTATGGCCTACGACCATGCAGATCCTACAGCAACAAACACCAGGTCCCCTCGAAGCTTCTCTGGTGGCTGCAATCAACAACGTTATCGATCATAACGCGATTCGGAACACCGCCTTATTTGACAAGCTGCCACCAATCGTGTTGCTCCTGTTGATCTTTATCACTTCAGCCGCACTGGCAGTAGCGGGTTTCAACGCGGGTCTGTCCGGACGAATGAGTCGCTGGCGGATGATAATCTTTGCCATGGTCCTTGCTGGAGTCGTGTTGGTTATCCGGGACTTCGATATACCGACTTCCGGATTCATTGTGGTTAGTCACGACAATATCCTCTCAGTAATTGACGAGATGGAGGCCAACCTACATAAGTGAGGGGATAACGATCGAGTATCCCTTAGAGTCGTACGAGTCAACAGGGTTCGATATTGATGAGGGCGGATTACGACTTCCGCTTCTTAGTTAAGACCGGAAGTTTCCCTCCTTCTCTTAGAAATTCGCTGGCTTTAGTAAATACCGTTTCAACTTGATCTAGATCCGCACGGATGTGTTCTGAATCCCAGGATTGCCTTCCAGAAAAAGCTTTAGCCAGTGTGAGACAGTGTTCTCGCAATTCTTCATCCAATCGGTTTACTTTGATTGCGGCTTCAATCCAGGCGTGGGCTAGCTCTTTCCCTTTGTTTGTGTCCACTTGCTCTGGTTTTTGTGTGGTTAGATAGAGTCTGCTGTCTGCGACAGCTTTCAGTATCGACAACACGGCATCGTCAAATTCGGCTTGCTTTCCACCTTTGAAGCCGAAAAAATTCTGGATAGAATCAAAAGCGTTCTTAAACATACTAGTCAACTAAGTGTCTAGAAGCTCTGCACATAGTCGATTGCATCCTCAAGACGGTCATCACCCCAAAACAGTTCATGACCGTCTACAACGAATGAAGGTGATCCGAATATGCCGAGCGATCGTGCTTGAGATGTTGCGTCATGATAAGCGTCAGTTATCGAGTCTGAAGTAGCCAATTCGAAGATACGATCAATCGATTGGCCTGCAGATTCAAGACTTTCGCTAAGATTGGGATCGTCTCCAGGTGGTAAACCATTAACAAACCAAAGTCGATATGCAGTGCGGGTATATTTGTCGCACCACCCCTCTTGCCGGGCAACAATTGCTACACGATTGGCCAAGTCGAAATTCTTCAAAGGATACTCGACCGGTACAGTGATGGGAATGCCATAACGCTGAGCACGACGTTCGATATCACGCCACATGTATTTTTCTTTTACTGGCTTGCCGGTAAATGGAATATTACCTATCTCCTGCATCAGTTTACGTACGCTGAACGGTTGCCAGTTGAAACGAATTCCCTTTTCTTGCTCAAGCGTTTTTAATCGCATTACCGTCAGGTAGGTATACGTGCTGCCGATTGAGAACCAGAAATCGATATTCTTCAGCATTGCCTAGTGATCTAACTATCGCCCGCAACGACCGTCAACTTTATCAGCCGGTGGGACTGACAACCATTAAAAAGACATTTTTGGCCGGAACCTCAGTCGATTACTAGGTTTAGATGCATTCAGTCAAGGGTATGCGCTCATTTTCGGCTCTTGTTGGTATATCGTACACGCTTCAGCCTGATTACGCCGGAGCCTCCTCCCGAATTAGCTATACCGTTGCGGGTGAATTTGCTAATGGTTAGAGACGGTGGTTCCTGAACAGCACCACCCTAGCTTTGCTTAGAACCCAGACAAACAGGAATATCCAACGAACTTTTCCAGTTCCTGGCAATTCAAGACTTGGTAACCATCGTCTGCAAGCAACACAGACCAGTCAGTACCTTCACGACATCCAATCATCCAGTAATGACCATCTTTTTCTGTGCCGCCCTGATATCCACGAAATACTGGGCTGCAACTGTGCCCACTTTCCCTCACAAAAAAGGCGAGTGTATACAACTGTAAGTCATATTCCATAGCCAAGAAATTTTCGTGTACTGTTTTGTCGAAATCCCAAGTAAATTCATCCGCATACACGGACGTTGAGATGACTAACAATAGGAATACGGCACGTATTTTCAATGACTTCGTAAAACACACCCACAGTACTTAAAGTATCCAGAGCAATCCCCGTGCCAACGATGTGACGTGACAGATATTGGCTAGGAAGTGAAGTGATAGTCGTCCGAAGACAAGGAAATCTGGTGTTCAAGTGTGAAGTAATCTTCACACTTATAAACTTTCTTTACAGGTGAGCAAACGATAGCCGGATATAGCAGATTCTTACAGCGTGAGGACCACAAGCCCTATATTTACTAAAGCAACCAATATCCAACCGCTTTTAACGTCTTTACCAGTGGCTCTGTGTTCTGCTGGATCGTATCTATCGGAAGTGGTAGTCATGGCGGTCACCTGCTGTCTCCTATCGTGGGTGAAATTGTCCCAAACTAATCTCGTCAAAGATGTGACTTTCTTCACACGCTTTCGCAGGAAAATACCTTAGTGTTTTACTCAGGATTAGGTAGGCTTGGAGTTTGTGGCAGTTGGGTTTCCTCGTTGTGAAACGGTCACCTTGGCCTGCTGTTACAACTCCCTCTCTTGCTCCTCCTCTCACGGCCAACAATGGCCAACACTTTCGGTCCTTACAGGGTATCTACCCATACAGCAAGACACTTTTTGCCGTCACCGACGAGGAACTAATACGGGGAAGACGGTGGGTGTTCATTAAATTGAAATAATTTTATCGTATTCTCGTCTATAGATTTATCCTCAGGAGACGGGAAAAGGCAGCCGTTGCGCCCTACATCAGGGTGCAACGGTATGCCCTCACACTGTTGCTGCGCAGTTCATAACCTAGATTTGAATTCAGGGTGGTGCCGCTTGGCAAGTGAACAAGGACTCAGGAGACGGAATTGCCCACTTTTATCCCCAAACGGCACCCCAGAGTAATGAGGCGACCATCGCTTAAAAAACATTATATTACGTAAAAGTCGATCAATGTGGGTCAAGCTTGCAATAAATCGCACTCTGCTGCCTGCTCACAGCTTCCACATTGGCGCCGTAGGACCTTCACGATCTCGTACTTACTTCCGACACCACCACATGCAGAGCCGTGCCGGACACTAGGTGTCCCAAGACGAGTCGAATACAGCCGATCAACGTCCACCTCGTCGGGTTCACCCACATGTTTCACTAATGTCCGACGCAACTAAACGTATAGGAAAGAAATCAATCTTTGTTCGCTTGGCTAGAGTCATCGAGCATCTTGCGATATTCGTCATACGAAGGCGGGAATCCCGCCGTGTAATTGAGCCAGTTGGTGATGGGATAACGGGTTCCTACCTTGTGGGTTTCCTCAAGCCCTTTGATGATCTCATCCATCAGTGAATACGGAAAACTGAATGCCAATTCGTCGTCCTGGACCTGGCCAAAGATACGATCACCACTACAGGGTACGATCATCTGTGGTTCTCCCGTGACTACCGGAGCAATGGCGATATCGGCACAGTCGACGCGGCCCCGGAACTCGCTTTTCAATGTCCCGCCGCGTTTCCATAAGTAAGCCTGCCCTAGACGCATGATCTGGGCGCCGCTGCCGTATATAACGATGGAATCAGGCTCAAAGTTCGTACGCTCAAGCGGCGCGGTGACCACACCAACATATTCGCCCTCAGGAAATCGCGGCACACTTTCCTCGCTGAGACGCCCGGCCTTCAGATCAGCAGTATACAGATTAAGACAGAGATTACCCTCTGTGTAGTGCGGTAGACGCTTCTCCAGCCCAAGCGCCATGGCGCCAAGGACGCAGCTGCTGTCCTCTCGTCCAAGCGCAATCACCCAGCCAAAGCGACGCGCCAGGGAAACGGCTTGGCAAGTAGTAAGCCGATTACCCATATCCTTAAGGGGGCGCTTTGCGCGTTCCGGCATTTCGTCCCACTCCCGCAGAAATTTCACCGCTACCGGAAAGGTATTGAGTCGGAGGTAGCGATTCAGCTTGTGGTTGTATTCGGTAAGCTCATCGTAGCTCATAGCAGGAAAACCTCGTGTCTACGAGTGATCGAAATTGTCATGATTGATCATAGACGCAGTGAGAATAGAGAAATCAAAGGGATTTTAACCCAGGGACTTCTAAAATCTACTCTGTATATAACTTTATTGAAGTAAAGCAGGTCTGCTTTCGACCCCTAAAGTTGATTTGATTTAGGTCAAAAATCCTAAACAGAGCCTCGGGTACGCTTCATGATGGAAATTCCCACTAAGAGGAAAATCCAGTTAGAACCCCGGTTCAAACAGTGATCCTGTATTTGTACCGGGGTTTTTCCTTGGTATCTAGAGTTTGATTTAAATCAACGATTTAAAGCCAAGTCCTGGGATAGGCTAGCTATACACTCAATGTATTCTCCTTCGATTTACCCTCGGCCTCGTCCGGGGGTTTTCTTTGATCCTTTTGACCGTGGTCAATGCTCACGGATACAGCCTCAGGTATTCTTCTCTTGGGAATGTTTATTTCCCTGTGTTCCTGTAATTAACTGGTCTTGCCCTCGGTTCAACGCCCGCTCCTGAGCGTTGGCCCGAGGGTTTTTATTGGCCAGGATAAACGTGTAGTCTGGGCAAAGGAGATGAAGGTAAGGGTCACCACCCTACCCACATTACCTCCAGTTCGCTCTGAGCCGGGGTATTTTTCCATTCTCCATATGTTACAAATCCGTCATAAATCCTTCACAAAAGTTTGATAGTGTCTTAATTGAGTTTGCCTTTTAGGCAGCTCGTTTTTGCCAAATAAAGCCAGGGACGGCTGCTACCTATCGTGAAAAAACCATCCCTACTTAGTTCCTTTTGACTGCCTCGGTTTAACTTCCTCTCTCTATTCCGGGGTCAAGAACCACAAATACAAAACGCTCTGCCGACTCCATGTAATCCGATCCGCCGTATCGTTAACTCGTCGCGTTGGCTACGGCTTCTAGTGCTTTTTTATTCATTACGACAATTTTGCTTTCGCTTCTCGTTATAAGTTCGTCATCTTCAAATTCCCCCAGTGCGATGCTTACTGTAGGTCGAGAAACCCCAACGAGTGTAGCAAGCTCGGCGTGAGTTAAACGAGTAGTGATGAGCAATCGATCTCCAGTTTGCTCACCAAAGTCTTCCGCGAGTTGTAGGATGATATGGGCCAAGCGCGAACGTGCACTACGAAAGACCAGGTCCTCAACACGGGATTCTATTTCCTTAAATCGATCCCCTATCTGTGCAGCGACCAGGAATACGATTGACGACCGGCTCTGGATGGCGTCAGCGAAGGCTTGTTTTTCAACTTTGATAACTGTTGATCGCTCGACAGCGACGGCGTAACTCTCTCGTGGTTTGTCGGAGAAGGCCGCGAGCTCCCCGAAAACCTCGCCGGGCTGGATGTAGCCGAACGTCACCTCTTCTCCACGCGCGCAGTCACGGTACATTCGCACCAAACCTGTCTCCAAAATGAACACAAACTCCGGCTCTGCAGCAGGCTCGAACACCAATTGCCCGGGCTCGAAAGTCGATATTGAGGCGCTGTCGCGGAGCGCATCAACACTCTCGGC
This sequence comes from Arenicellales bacterium, assembly GCA_030066885.1. Lineage (GTDB taxonomy): Bacteria > Pseudomonadota > Gammaproteobacteria > Arenicellales > JAANXG01 > JAHEKE01. Next base: position 10,970 of record JASJAT010000056.1, read on the forward strand.
AGGCAGCTCCCTGAGCCAATCGACGTTATTGATATGCCAAACGCTAATCATCGGCAATGTTAGCCAGCTAACAACATAATTTGTTACTGTTTTGTCATAATACGCTTCGTTCGTCACTCAGGCTACGTCCGTAGAGACGCATCACAGTATGCCGAGAAGCCGAGCCGAAAGGAGGACTAAATATGACTGTCAATCAAAACGGTCAGCCATTGTGGCATCGTGTCCTAAATGCTTTTCCGGATATAGCATCGAGAAACAGATTCATATCTTCCGGTGAAGGCGTCGTGTATGCAGAGAGTGGCATGCAATGCCCTAGTTCTGAAATCCTGTTTGATGGAGATAGTCAAGAATGTGAAGTCATCTCACTGTATTCTGACGGAGACCCAGATTTTGACGGAAACCCAGATGCTGCCATCCTTCTCTGTTTGGATCTGTCATCCAGAGTCGACCTTGTCATTGGAGTCGGTGGAAATTGGGTTGCGCAGAACTGCAGGGAGAATATTACAGATGGCCCCTATGCAATCACTGTAGTACGGGAACGCCCACCAAATGCGGGCGATAGGTTTCTTTTTAAGTTCACACTCAGTACTTCAGAGAATAGCGCCAACAAGACTTTGACCTTGAGTAACGTGTCCGTCACCGGTCCCCTCTAGATTTTCAGAGGTTCGGGTGCAGATAACAGCACCAGAGGAAGAGAAAAGTGGCACGTCAGCTGACGACGTCCGTTCATCGTGAGCAGACAGTAGAGTCTGCATTTAATCATATCCTTCGAACCAACCTCGCCTCCATCGAACGATCGGAACCGGTGGCACTGTCGGGTAAAGACATTGAGGGCGTACACAATATCCGAGTAGGACTCCGACGTATACGATCAGCCCTGACAGTGTTTCGGCCAGTGATCCCATACCGCGTAACGAAACCTTTAGCAAAGGACCTGAGGTGGGCCGCCAAAGAGCTGGATCGTGCTCGTGACCTAGACGTTTATATTGCTCGAAACCTGTCTGGTAAGGGAAAGAAATCCAAGGCAAAGATGCATGCCCTTGCTACGCAACATCGAAACAAGGCATACCGCCGAGTTCGACATCTGCTTAAAGGCAAGCGCTATCGAGGTGTCAAAGTACGGTTGGGCGATTGGCTTGATGCCAATACGTGGCACATGGAACTGTCTAAACAACAGAGAAAAGTCGTCAAAAGAAAGGTGGCCCCTTTCGCCTCGCGCGTACTGGAGGCACGTCGAATAGAAATCTTGAAGAAAGGGAGGGAAATCCAACAACTCGACAGCGAAGAGCTGCATCGTCTACGTATCAAATGCAAGAAGCTGCGCTACGCAACAGAGTTTTTTGAGCCGGTTTACGGAGCTCAAATGAAACCCTTTACTAAACAACTCAAGGAGATACAGGAGTTGTTAGGAACCCTTCACGACATAGCGGTGATGACCAGGTTGCAGCAGGATCTTCTAAAGGACCGTGGTAATTCCAAACTCAAGCGTGTTGCTAGAAAGTTGGAGGCTCAGGGTCAACGAGAAACCGAGATAATCAGTGACAAGCTGATGCGGCGCTGGAAGATATTCTCAGAAACAAAACATCCCTGGTAGAAACCCAAAAGGCGATCAGTGTCAGGTGCGAGGCACAAATGCCATTGAACAGTTTCTCTTAAACCGCGCACATAGGAAATTTCAACCCTTTAACAACTATTTAATTTCTGATTTTGGCCGAACCGAGGGGTTCGAGCTTGCAGAGATCATTTTCAATCGGAATGCGGTCAAGTTTTATTACTTCACCTTAGGAGTGATAGTGTTAAAGAGATTGACTCATATCAAGACACTCTTTCGGCCTTAGACCTAAATTCGTTTATTTTATGGGTATCAGCCAATGTTCTTGATTTTAGTGATAGTGATGATTATGGCTTTTGTAGCCTACGGTTTAATTAGTAAAACACCGGGAACGCTGGAGAAGATAACATGGCGGCTGATTTTCACATTGGTGGCCCTAGTTCCCCTTTGGCTCATAACCTACAGGTCACTGGTTACAGCTTGCCAAACCCAGGTAGAAAATGCGTGTATGTGGAAGTGCTGGATAGGATTCTGTTGATACTTGAGTGTTGAATCTGATGGTTGCGCCAAACAAACTCAAAGACTTCGACCCCACCAAATTTACGATCTACGGCTTCTGTAATGACTGTGACCATAGCGCATCCGTAAAATGGACAGACCAAGACATGGAAATCCCCACTCTAATAAAGAGGCTATCATGCAGTCTGTGTGGCTCTGGTAACTGCTCTATTCGGATTGTCTA
>JASJAT010000234.1 GCA_030066885.1 Arenicellales bacterium
CGTTGCTCCTTAAAAATGTACTCGATTGGATCCTCAATCGTTATGATGTGTTTGGCGTAATTGAAGTTGATCTCGTTGATCAACGAAGCAATAGTGGTCGATTTACCTGAACCCGTCGCACCGGTTAGTATCACCAGGCCACGTTCGAATCTAACAAAGTCTCTAACCGCTGCAGGTAGATGCAATTCTTCGGGCGTGGGTATCTTGCTGTGAATAACACGCAGCGCCATAGCGATGGTTCCGCGTTGATAATAGATGTTAACCCTGACGCGGCCTATATTCTGGATACCAATTGAGATATCTACCTGATAGTCCCTCTGAAAGATTTCCCAGTGCCGGGGTTTCATCAACTTGCGTGATAAATCCTCCATATCCTGGACAGATAAAATCGGATACTCACGCATAGAACGTAAAGTTCCGTCCACTCTGAACATCGGGTGGTTCTTAACGCGCATATGGATATCCGACGCACGCACGTTCACTGCCTTGCCCAGTACGTGGCCCAGAAACTTAACAGGATCACCGCCTTCGGCAGACGGCGCAACGGGGAGTTGTTTATCTTTTATCTGCGTAACAGCGGGCTCATTCATGAACTCTGCCCTAACTTTTCTGTTGATTTATGCCTAATCTACAGCATAGCAACATTTCATAAATATGTAAGGAAAGTACCGGCCTGCAGGGCCGTAGCGTTACTTCTTGGCCGAAAATCGATCTGCCACTGCACCACTATCTAAGGCTTCTCTAATTCTGCTTGCGCAATCGTCAACCGACCCATGTTTCAGATGAGAGAGGACCAAGGCACCAGAATAAACCAAACTATCGTATGCAAGGCCAGGTTCACCGTGCAACGCACTTATACCTGCCTGCGCTGCCGCTGCTGCGGCGCGATTTATATCCACTTCCTCATCAGCAACTATTGCTTTTTCAGGAATTGGCAAAGCTCGATGGCTCCCGTGCTCTATCCCAACCATGCTCGGTTCGATGCGAAGCTCCTCGTCGGATTGTCCGTCGTAGTAGCAATGAAGTTTGGATGGCTGCTGAAGTGATGGAACAACACCACCTTCAACGCCTCGTACTACCATGGCCGAATGGTAGCCCGCGTTACGAGCGAGCATTGTATAAATCGGCGGATAGGGTTTATGAACATACCCCGTCAACAAGTGCGTTCTTTTCTTTGCCCGGATTGGATGCAGGGCAACTTCGATTGTGGTCAGACAAGTCCGCTTAACCATCAGATCCCGAAGGCCTATTAGCTGATACAGGCTCGGGCATGTCATACGCTGATCTACGTAGGCCCATCCAATTTTCGGGTCAGAAATACGAGCCACAGCGTCAGGTAGGGCCAATCCCACATCAACCCCCGCAGCATCGAGCACATTGTGGTGGGTCACCCCGTATTTGGGGCCGACAGTTTCAACTCCGTGACAAATCGCTGGAACCCCACAGGCAGCCAGAAGTGGTGCCAAGAACGATACAACGGACAGGCCTCGCACATAACCATTGAACGGGTCTGATATCTCCACAAGGTCATCGACCCCAACTTCCGTGTGTTTAGTGACTTTTAATAACGCCTGCTGAATACCCAATAGCTCGTCATTGGTCTCCCGCTTCATGCGTAGCGCGATCAAGAACAGGCCCGCTTGAACCGGGTTTGCCTCCCCTTGCAATATCAGTTCCATGCCGGAACACGCTTCTTCCAACGATATATCTTTACTCAATTCCGGACCGGTTGCGATCCTCTGTAATAACGAGCGCATTTTGGCTTGGGGAGTCATAAAGGTACTTGCCAACAACTTAAGTGGGTGGTGCAAAGGATATCATATACAACAATATCTCTTCCGGTCGTATTGCTCTCCCGTAAAGGCGTAAAGCCCGTCCAGTGCTTTGCTTGGTTTCTTGGTGAGACCTATTTTGGATGAAGGTGATGAACTGAATTCGACTCGGTGACACACTTTTTTACAGTTGATCCTATTTAGAAAAGAAAAGCGAGCGTAGTCGGAAAAACTCCCGTTCTAGTAAATCGATTTTATCAAGGCAGTCTGTACCAGGGTGCTCTCGAACAAACACCTCAAGATTGTGTGCACAGTTTGCGAGTGCGATAGCTCCCACATAGGATGTCGAGCCATAGATGCGGTGTGCGACGTCTTGGGTGATCTGGTTTTGTTTGTTCTTGGCCGCGTTCTTGAGAACCTTTATTTGTTCCGGTAACAAATCTAGCAATTTCATCACTCCCGACCGCCAAAGCTCTTCGTTACCGGAAGCGAGCTGGATACCCCGCTCCGAACTCAACACCTCTGATTCATGCACCTCGTCAAGGGCTTCGGCTTCTTTTCCCTCTACCGCAAAAAGACTTTGCAGTGCTTGCAATAATGAATTTTGATTAATCGGTTTAGTTAGAATCCCAGTGAAATCAACATTGGCAAAACTCCCTTCTTGCTGACCGATAACATCTGCGGTAACCGCTATAACAGCGGGTCGCGGCTCCAGTTCAATGGTCGCTAGACGCCTGGCAGTCTCAAGGCCATCCATACCGGCCATGTGGATATCCATAAAAATTACGTTGTAAATTTTTCTACGGCACGACATCAGAGCACTTTCCCCAGAATCCACGGTATCCGTTTCAAAACCATATGAGTCCAGCGTGGCTTTTAGAAATTCCCTGTTAATCTCATTGTCATCCACGACCAATGCTCTCAATCCTGCCACTTTAAGCAGAGGCTTCGTGTCCAAGGCACCCTGATGGCGATCTTCTGGTAGCGCCTGAATGATCTTCAAGGGTAGATCCACTATGACTCGAGTGAATTCATCGGGTTTACTCTCGACTGAAATCACACCATTCATTTTGTCAACAATGCTCTTAGTGATACTCAATCCCAGCCCGGTACCACCAAACCTGCGGTCGGTGCCACTTTCCAGTTGTCGAAATGGTTCGAAAATATAATCTATTTGTTCCTGCGGAATACCTATCCCTGTATCAGTCACAATGATCCTGATCACACACTCGTTATCGTTTGATTCCAGCGGAAGCACTGTGAGTTGAATCGTACCGGATAATGTATATTTTATGGAGTTACTCACGAGATTGGATACGATTTCATTTAATCGTGTAGGATCACATTCCACATAATCTGGTAGGCCAGGTTTCAAGTCGATTTCTAGTTTTAAGCCCTTCCTTTCTGCCATAGGGCGTTGGGTGGCGACCTCGGCATTGATCGACCTTTTTAATTCGACCGGTTTGTTTACTAGCTTGAGTTCGCCCGCCTCGACTTTGGAAATATCTAGTACGTTGTTAATGATATTCAAAAGATGGTTTGCTGAGTGCTCTACAGGTACCAAGTAACCCTGTACTCGTGGACTCAAAACTTCTTTGTGCATTAAATCGATGTATCCCAATATCCCATTCAACGGGGTGCGCATTTCGTGGCTCATACTAGCCAGGAACTGACTTTTGGCAGCGTTCGCTTTGTCGGCACGTTCTATCGCGGCGCGCAGGTGATTGATGAGCTTGGTTGCGTAAATCGAAATAAACACCAACGCGAAAAGTATGCCCAACGAAAAAAGCAACGCTTCGCCCTGCCAGTAATCGCTAGCTAATATTACAATCGAAAAAAAAGTAACAGAGAGCACAAGCGACAGGTACAAATAACCAACGCCATATCGAAAGCCATACCCTATCGTTATCCAAATATATACACCGAACAAAACTATTGATTTTTCTTCACCAAAAAACATCAAAACGCTTATACATGCACTATCGGCACATGCAGAATATACTCGCCGTGTTATCGACTTTTTCGGATCAATGAATATCCAAGTAATTACAATGAGACTATTAAGTAGACATGCCCAGGAGAAGAGTAGAAAAGTATGACTCTCCGGAGATCGAAATGATCCGACCAGGTACAAGTAAAGAAATATAGACAAAATAAGTATTGCCCGAATAACAGACTGTTCAGATTCCGTGTCTGGACAACTCTTAAACCGATCTAGCGTATTTCTTATGTGCATCCTTGGCTCCTTGACGCAATACATTCGGACAAGCGTCTCCACTATAATAATCATTTAATGGTGATCACGAGTCAACATATGGCGCAAAACCGGTTCCTGTGAAGCAAGCAGTGTGAAATCCTTTCCCATCTTTTTAATCCTCAAAAACCAGCCCTGTCTGGTGGTGGGCGGCGGAGATGTTGCCGCGCGAAAAGTTAATCTCTTGCTTCGATCCGACGGTATAGTGACTGTATTAGCACCGTTACTCTGTAACCAGCTTACGGAACTTGCAAACACCGGCAAAATTAAACACAAGAAAAAAACCTTCGAAAAGAGAGATATCGACAACAGTTTTTTAGTTATTGCAGCAACTGACGATGATGAAACCAATCGCCAAATCGCCACTACTGCACATGAAGAAAAGATACCGGTAAACGTGGTCGACGAACCAAAATTGTGCACATTTATATTCCCTTCGATTGTCGATCGCTCACCAGTCACCATCGCGGTATCCACCGGTGGCGCTTCCCCTGTACTGGCTCGGTTGCTCAGAGCCCGTCTAGAAACCTTAATACCGACAGCCTATGGAAAGCTGGCTGCGTTGGTCGATAGGTACAGGCAACAGGTAAAGCTTCGGTTTCCCAATGTTGATGAACGCCGGTATTTTTGGGAAAGTGTTTTACAAGGACCCATTACGGAGATGCTGTTTTCTGGTAAGGAAAAAGCAGCTGACGAGGCACTTCGCGATGCCGTTGTCTCGGCTCGGCTCGACTCTAAACAAGGTGAGGTTTACTTAGTTGGTGCTGGACCAGGTGATCCTGATCTTCTTACTTTCAGGGCTCTACGGTTGATGCAACAGGCAGATGTTGTATTGTACGACCGGTTGGTATCAAAAGAGATACTTGATCTCACGCGACGAGATGCTGAAAAAATATACGTGGGTAAGGAGAGAGCCAAGCACACCGTACCTCAACCCAAAATCAACGAACAGTTAGCCGCATTGGCCAAGCAGGGGAAAAGGGTGCTTAGGCTCAAAGGCGGTGATCCGTTTATTTTTGGCCGGGGTGGAGAAGAAATTGGTGAGTTGACTCGAGAAGGCATCTCTTTCCAAGTTGTTCCAGGGATATCAGCGGCTTCCGGCTGTGCCAGCTACTCGGGCATACCTCTGACGCATCGAGATTATGCTCAATCCTGTATTTTTGTCACAGGTCATCTGAAAGACGGGAGCATAGATCTTAATTGGGACGCGCTGGCTCAACCGAAACAAACAGTAGTGATTTACATGGGACTAATCGGTTTACCTGTTATCTGCCGAGAACTTATTGCGCATGGCGTAGATGCCGGTATGCCGATCGCCCTAATAGAAAAAGGTACAACTAAAAAGCAACGCGTTTTCACCGGCTCGCTATCCACGTTACCGGGCATCATAGAAAAAAG
>JASJAT010000235.1 GCA_030066885.1 Arenicellales bacterium
CAATATGCTAATGGGGAACTGGCGGCCACCTTGGAAAAGGTCGATAGAATTTCCGGCGACAGCTACGACTGGTCACTAAACGATGTCGCTCATTAAGCGTAGAACATCTTGTCGGGAGCTCATTCCAGCGGAGTCGGGAGCCCAGGCGAATGGATAACAAGCAACTCGTGATCTAAGCCTGATGCGGATCAAATCCAACGCCCGAATTGAAATTGGACGTTTGTTCTCATGCTTGGAGTATGGTGAACGAATTGCACAGGATTGTGCTTTGCGGCAAGCCAGTATGAGAGCAACGCACTCAAGCCATTTCTTCCTTCGGCAAGCCCGACAAGAGCAACACCACGCTAAAGTGTTCCATCGAGTCATTCTTTGCGTAACACCACGCGGCCCAAAGCAGGTACCTGCAACGTTAAAACGATTTCGCGCTCGAATCGAGCGTGCTTGTCGACGTCATGATCTTGTCGAAACTCTGGTGGGACAGCAAATTGTTTTGGAAGGTTTCGGTGGATTGATACTGGAAAAATTGGACAGGAAGTTTGACCAGCGTAAACTGGGATTTAGACGCGTTCGCAAAATACTCTTGCATCAAGAGCGAGGCCATCAAGCGTTTGGTCACAGGATGATTGACGAACTGATAGCGTCGAATGTTGCCCCGGTAGAGCATATACGTAGCTTGGGCCTCGAGTACTTAGCATTGGTCGAATGTGTAATGGATGACCTGCAATCCATTTTTGATGTTGTGGGCGCTGATGCAGATCAGTACAAGAAAGAACTACGCTCAAATTTACCGGTTTGGTTGAAACCTTGAATACCAATGATTTCAATTATCATTCCAGTACGAAACGAACGAAGGGCTTTACCGGAAACCCTTAGAGCAGTATTAAACCAGGTGGGTGAATACGAGATCATCGTCGTTGATGGAGGCAGTAGTGACGACACGGTTCAAATTGCAAATCAGTATGCTCGAGTAACGACGGTAGTCGCATCGACAGGTCGTGCATCACAGATGAATGCAGGCGCTCAACTGGCACGAGGTGAATGGCTTTTGTTCTTGCATGCAGATACTCAATTGCCTGAGGGGGCCTTACAACTTGTCGAGGATATTGGCTCGGATCAAAACAATAAAGCGGGAGGTTTTTGTCACCGATTCTCGAATAGCAACTGGGGGCTTCGGTTGATATCCTGGATCAATAACCTACGGTGTAAACGGACACGTGTGTTCTATGGAGATCAGGCACCGTTCGTGCGGCGCAGTCTGTTCGAGGAGTTAGGCGGCTTCCCCAGCGAACCGTTCTTGGAAGACGTACTGTTTATGGAGAAACTACTCGAGGTAACGAAACCTGTTTGTCTACCGGTGTATGTGACTACAGACTCCCGACGCTTTATACAACACGGCATTTGGCGCAGTTTCAGTCGAGTCTTCTTGATATTAAGTTGCCATAAGCTGGGCCTGAAAATCCCCGCCCGTAAATTCTTCGCCGAAGTTCGTTAAAACCGGGGACAGTATACTTTTTAACATTACAAAAGACTGTAGGAGCGGGACCCTCGCCGCGATTCGATCGGGGTGAGGTGACATGGTGATTGTTAAAGAACAACTGTTTTTGAGCTACAGATTTTATCTTATCGATATACCTTGGATTTGTTCACGCAAGTGTATTTGTCAAAAGTATACTGTCCCCGGTTTAGTCTTCGCTTAAGAGTACGCCTGATGAATCAATCCGGATCACGCAGATCTTGGCTAGCAGCTGTGTTCCTATTAGTAACAAATATGATTGATGGTGTTGTGACCGCGGACTCAAGTTACGTGGGGGTTACAGCATGTACTCAATGCCACGCCGACCAAGTTCAGGCATGGCGGGGATCGCATCACGATTTAGCTATGCAGAAAGCAACCGAGGCCACCGTGCTCGGTGATTTCAACAATGCTGAATTTACTCACTTTGGCGTTACCAGCCGGTTTTATACTGAAGGCGAAAGGTTTTATGTAAACACCGAAGGTCCCGACGGCCGGCTCGCAGATTTTGAGATCAAATACACTTTTGGCATACATCCCCTGCAACAATACTTAGTAGAGTTCGACGGTGGTCGGCTGCAAGCGTTGTCAGTCGCATGGGACTCGCGACCACAAGAGCTTGGCGGCCAAAAATGGTTTCATCTCTACCCAGATGAACAGATAACGCCCGATGATTCGCTGCATTGGACCGGTTTGAATCAAAACTGGAACTATATGTGTGCCGAATGTCATTCGACCAACCTCAGGCGAAACTATGATCCAAAGTCAAACACCTACGACACCACCTGGTCGGAGCTCAACGTGGCTTGTGAGGCTTGCCACGGGCCGGCTTTAAAACACGTGGAATGGGCTAAAGAGGCAGACCGTGAAGAAAAAAATGCCTACGGACTAATTGTAGATATTAGTCGAAGCGGACAATGGCTTATCGATGAGCAAACCGGCATCGCAAAAAATCTCTCACGGTCTTCATCGCAACAGATAGAAACATGTGCCCGATGTCACTCACGCAGGATAGTCTTGAGCGAGGAATACCAGCATGGTAGGCCCTTGATCAATACGTATCGACCCCAAATCCTTCTGGAAGATCTTTATCACGCGGATGGGCAAATACAGGATGAGGTCTACGTCTATGGTTCTTTTGTCCAAAGCAAGATGTTTGAAAAGGGAGTAATCTGTACAGACTGCCACGACCCGCACACACTTGAGCTAAAAGCGCAGGGCAACGCGCTGTGTAACAGGTGTCATCTTGCCGACAAGTTCGATTCCCCTGAACATCATTTTCATCAGCAAGGGGGCGAGGCAGCTCAGTGTGTGGCTTGTCATATGCCAGCACGCTTGTACATGGTTAACGACAGTCGGCGCGATCACAGTTTCAGGGTGCCGCGACCTGATTTATCGGAGCAGATGAATGCACCCGACGTGTGTACGGACTGCCATCACGGACGGCGCGCCAAGTGGGCAGCGGATGTCATTCGAGACAGAACAGATCGGAATAACCGGCCTGTCCACTACGGGGTGGCCATACAGGCCGGTCGTTCCGGGTCTTTGGATGCGGAAACCCAGTTGATCAGATTAGCTCAAAACCCAGAGTTGCCCGGTATCGTGCGAGCGACCGGGGCGACGCTGCTAGGAAACTACTTGAGCCCTTTATCGATACAGACTATTGCGGGCCTTTTACAAGATAAAGATCCATTGGTTCGAGTCAACGCTGTATCCGCTTTGGAGGGACTCGAGCCCAAACTAAGGTTACGCCTTGCCTCCGGCCTGCTAGATGATCCTGAAACGGCAGTGAAGATAGAAGCCGCGAACCTGCTAGCCGATGTTCCCGGTGAGTTAATGAATAGTAATCAGCGATTGGCTTTTGGTGAAGCTATAGATGCCTATATTGAGGTACAAGAAAACAATGCCGATCGACCGGAATCGTGGACAAACCTCGGTAATCTCTATCTCCGTCTGGGAAATGCAGAGAAGGCGATGTTGCAGTACGAGCACGCCATAGATCTTGATCCCGCCTACACGCCGGCGTATGTGAATCTAGCTGATTCATATCGAAGTCAAAAACAGGATGCGGAGGCCGAGCGCGTGCTGGTGGAAGCCATCGCCGAGATGCCTGAACAGGCTTCACTGCGACATTCATATGCGTTGTTACTAATCCGCCAGAATAAGCTGAAACAAGCCATGAAAGAGCTGAAACGAGCAGTAGAGTTAGACCCCCGCAACGTCAGGTTCAGATATGTTTACGGTGTGGCCTTAAGTTCGGTTGGCGATTTGAATAACGCCATTACTGAATTGGAGTCAGCCAACGCGATATACCCAGCCGATCGCGACGTTTTGGTTGCCCTAGTCAATTTCCACCAGCAAAACGGTGATTTGGCGAGTGCCCGGCGATATGCACAAGACTTAGTCACCCGTGCTCCCTGGGATCGGAATGCCAAAGCGCTTTTAAAGCGTTTGGCCAAATAGACGTAGGAATGGTGGTTAGATAAGATCTTATCGGCCCGAGGGCGGGCCTCCTACAAGAGATACCGACGTCGTGGCAAAACTCTGTAGGAGCGACGCCCCAGCCGCGAGGGCTACAGTCTGATTTTGATGCCTTTAAAATCGTCACCGAAGGCATAGCTGATTTTCAGTTTAGGTAATGCGATGCCCCATATCTTTTTTCTAGGGTTGGTGTTGAACTCAAAGCCCAATTCATACTGTCTGTCGATGTCGAAGAAGGCGCCTGTCCGGGTTTCGAATTCCAAATCGTCTACAAAGCGTTTGATTTCCCCGAACGGTGTAATAGTCAGATGGCGTTCCCCAATTTTGAATCCCTGCATTTCTCTTAGACTAACGCGAAGGTTCACTTCAAGGTAATCGTCGAAGTTTAGTCCGTCTTGTTCGTAGCGCGTACCGTACTTGACGCCGGCCCTTATCCTAAAATCCCTGTCATCTCCATTTCGTCGATAAAGTCCGGCGGCTTCCACTGCAGCCGCCAGCACTTTGTTGCTGGTATCCAAAGAACGATTGATCGCAAGCTCCGCCTTTGGTACGAAAAAAATATTCTTTAAAGGTGTCAGATACTCAAACTCCAGTTTAGGCCGTAAGCCCAATGCCTTGATGTGCTCGGTATCACGGTCAAATAATTCATCTAACGTTTCATATCGATATACGGCTGTAGATACTGCGATCTTAAGCTTCAAACCTGAGCCGTCTTCTGCAACGGTTTTGAGATTTTTCGAATAGACGTCAATTCGTATTGAGACGTATTCTTGTTCTTCTGCATCGTCTTGTTGGGCAACGGTCGAGAACGGCCAGATAAAAAGAATCCAGGCTATGGCGAATACCCGAGTCAATTGGCGGGAAGAGACAGAAATACGCACAGTCGCGGCAAGGAGGATAGATTGGCTAACCTGTCCCCGTTAGGTTGTCAGCTAAACAAATGGCTATCCGGGTTCATCCTTACCCTGGTCCTGTTTTGTACCGGGAGCGTCGAGGGCTGCTGCCGCAGCTCCGGCTGCCGCAGCGGTTTCAGGCGTTACTGGCCCTGTTGTTTCCACAATGACCCGCCGCGGTGCGAACTTAATTCCTTTTTCTTCAAATGCTGCTTGAATTCTCTGGTAGGCCACGCGGCGAATATAGAACTGTTGACCTGGAATAGAGGTGAATTTGCAGCGGATAATGAAAGAAGAGTCATCCATGCGATTCACACCCTGTGATTTTAGAGGTTCTAACATGAGGGGGGCCAATTCCTCATCTTCCATCATCGCAATCCCCACTTTCTTGATGATCCTCCGTACCACATCTACGTCAGTTTCAAATGGGACGCGGATTTCGAACTTCATTATGGCCCAATCCCGGCTCCAATTGGTCAACGTCTGAATTTCACCGAACGGGACTGTGTGCAAAGGTCCGTTGTGATGACGTAGCCGCAGCGAACGAACAGAAATCTTTTCAACCGTGCCCTTGGTATTCCCAATGGT
>JASJAT010000236.1 GCA_030066885.1 Arenicellales bacterium
GTCGCATGCTGAATCTGATGTGAGATCGAACGGACTCTCTCCAGTCGCTCAAGCAAGCATGCTCAAGGAGAGGATATGCACACGCAGTGGAAGAGATGCTGGGCAAATCGCATGCTCGGCGGCTTGTTTGTGACCTTCAGCTGGGAGGCTAGTGGAATGTTGGATCCACTATCACCAGATCATTATCGGTTACCACAATGTATTGTGTGTGATGAACTTGTTGGTTCGTGCCTAGCAGTCAGTGGGCAAGACAGAATGTCTACGTATCCATAGCGTTTAAAAAAAAAGAACTTGGCGATCTCGCGACCAGCTTGCGCGATCTTGGCCCGATCTTCAATCGCACTTTCAAGTTACACTATCCTGCTCCACATGAAAGACCGGGGTATGCCATCCTCGGCATACCCGTTCAGCGTGATAATAATTTACTGAATCATTATCTAATCCGCTTCGCCCTCGACACGCGCTGCTAGTCCTGCGGTTTTTCTCAATCGGATCGTCCAAAATTGAACCAATTCTAGGCTCGAAAAACGCGAAGTTAATTTTGCGCAAGACCTAAGCATAATAGAATTTCAAAGATCATTGTAGTAGACCAATTCCTCAGTTCTCCAAACCACATGGGGATACGAGTGGTGCGAGCGACGGCTGTGCTTGCTTCAATCGTCCGAAACCCGCGGTTTTAGATTCATAATAATTTTCACACCAACACACTTTTCACGAGTCGCATAGTATACTTTGGCTCTACGGTACTCGTGTAACACCTCTAAGGTGGATCCTTACAGGAATCACTCAAGATTATCCGGTGAGCGGTAAAAATAGAGTCGTATTGAATAATACAACCTGATCTACAGGTATTTCCTAGGTGAGCAACGCTATGTCCTTGCCGGACATCACGATTTTAACAGACATTGTTATTGCCGCGGCGCAACAGGAACTGGTGCCGCGCTTTAGGCAGGTTAAACCAAGTTACAAGGACGACGAGAGCATCCTGACCGAGGCTGACCAAGCGATGGATCGGCATCTCAAACATGAACTCAGCCAACGTTGGCCGGATTTTCCATTTCTCAGCGAGGAAATGCCGCGACACAAGCAACGGCGACTTTTACAGCACGCCGATCAACCTTTATGGTGCTTAGACCCGTTGGATGGATCCCGCAACTTTGCGTTCGGGTTGCCTTCTTTTACCGTGTCACTGGCATTGATTGATCGCAGGGAGCCAGTCATCGGTGTTATTTACGACCCTATACTGGACGAATGTTTCCATGCAGGGAAAGGCCAAGGCGCGTGGCTCAACAAGCGCCGAATGAATCCTCATTTCATAAAAACCCCACTAAACCGGACCCTTGCACTGGTCGATTTCAAACGCCTGCCAAAATCCTTGGGGGTTCGTATGATTAACCATACACCTTACGGATCGCAACGTAATTTAGGATCTTGTGCTCGGGAATGGGCTTGGATAGCGGCCGGTCGCGCCCATGTGCTTCTACATGGCGGCCAAAAACTCTGGGATTATGCAGCAGGTGTACTGATTCTCTCCGAAGCGGGTGGAGACAGTTGTACATTAAACGGAGAACGTGTGTTCAAGGCAGATTTGGATCCTCGCTCTGTGGTTGCGTCATCCGACCCGGAGTTGTTTAACAATTGGTATTTCTGGTTGACCCAAGGTTAACGACGGTATACCAGGGACTGGCGATTATCGACCCCAGCTCTGAATTTCTTTCCGAGTGTACGTTCCATCCCAAGTGAATTATTGCGGTTTGATGTTGGATAAAAATCATTAAAAAAGTTGTTGACAATATTATTATCTTCTAATATTCTAATCGACATCCTGGTGAATGACACAGGCAAACGAAACTTTAACTCACTGTTTAACTTTTAATGGAGATTTAACATGAAGAAGCTCAAGATCGCTGCCGTTGCTAGTATTTTAGGACTTTCCGCCGCTGCCGGTTCTGCCAATGCGTTCTGGTGGGGGGGCCCAGGAGGTTTCAATAATATGTGGGACAACTTCTTTGATTCGTTCGGAAATATGGACTTTCACATGGATGGTGGCGCTCGCGGTCGCGGCTATGGTCGCGGATACGGGTACGGCTACCCGTACTACGGTTACTACGGTCCTTGGGCGAATCCCTATCTGGCGGGCCCCTATGCCACCCCGTATTACGGTGCACCCGTTCCTTATGGATACGCGCCGGTTGCCCCAAGCGCCCCCCAAGCGCCTCAGACTCCTGAAACCACGGATCAGAGCGCGTAAACCAGGGCATCTCAATCTTTTCTAACTGACCCATTGACATAAAAAGGGTGGAGCAATCCACCCTTTTTACATTTGTCGTTAGCGAACATGCAATCACTTAGGGGTTGCAGACCAAGAAAGTAGATTGCGTAACAAACACCGGGTTCAAGAAAGAGCGTGACCATAAGCGATATCGGCTGTGGTGCCCTGCCCCTAAAGAAGACTATTAGCCCGTTGATCGTGCACAACACCCAAAGCCATGCTTTTCCGGCAAAGCGGTGGTTAACTGCAAACGGGATTATCTCTTACATCGCATTCGATCGCCACCTGAGATCCAGTTCTCGGGCGGCACGCACCTCATCGAGTCGCCGATTTGGCTGGGTGTACGGCGCACCCTTGATCTTCTCTGCATCACTCTGGGCTTCCGCCAGAATGGACGCCATAGCGTCTACAAAGCCATCCAGATCTTCTTTCGCCTCGGTTTCGGTAGGCTCGATCAGCAGACACTCCGGTACTAACAAAGGAAAGTAGGTCGTGGGCGCATGGTAGTTGTGGTCGAGCAGCCGCTTGGCAAAATCAGTAGCCGTGACCCCCAATTCCTTAGCCTGACCCTTTAATGTTACAATGAATTCATGAGTGGCCCTACGCTCAGGAAACGCTAATTGAAACCCCTTTTCCCGAAGACGCGCCATCATATAATTCGCGTTGAGCGTGGCAAACTCACCAACCCTTTTCATACCCACATGGCCCAACAGCCGCATATAAACGAAAGCACGCAGCAACACGCCTGCGTTTCCCGCAAACGCCGACAGGCGACCAATCGACTCAGGTAGGTCTTTTTCCGTGCGCCAGACAAACCGGTCGTTAGCCTTTCCGACTACGGGGACGGGCATAAACGGAAGCAAGCGTTCACCCACACCGATCGCCCCCGATCCCGGACCACCACCACCATGTGGTGTCGAGAAGGTCTTATGCAAATTCATGTGTATCACGTCAAAACCCATGTCACCAGGACGTACCTTGCCAAGAATGGCATTCAGATTTGCGCCATCGTAATACAACAATCCACCGGCTTGATGCACAATTTGTTCAATTGTTTGGATTTTGCGTTCAAACACACCTAGGGTAGAGGGATTCGTGAGCATCAGACCCGCTGTGTTTGGCCCCACCGCCGCATTCAGTGCGTCTATGTTAACGTCGCCGTTTTTATCGGTGGGAATTTCCCTAACTCTGTAGCCGCACATCGCCGCGGTTGCGGGATTGGTACCATGGGCAGCGTCCGGCACCAGCACCTCTGAGCGCGCCCTATCGCCTTGCGAACGATGATAGGCTCGGATCATCGCAATGCCCGCAAACTCTCCTTGTGCCCCCGCCATCGGCGTCAACGAAACGCCTTGCAACCCCGTCACAGCCTTCAACATCTCCTGTAATTCATACATGCAAGCCATGAACCCCTGGCTGATCCGATCTGGAGCATAGGGATGGCGGTTCAAGAATCCTGGTAGCAGTGCCAGGCTGTTGCAGGCGCGCGGATTGTATTTCATGGTGCAGGAACCCAGCGGGTAGAACTGCGTATCGATGCAAAAATTCTTCTGCGATAGGCTCGTATAGTGCCGCACGACCTGCAGTTCGGAGACCTCCGGCAAGGTAGGTCTTGTTGTACGAGCAAACCGCTCTGGCAAACCATCAATTTTTACCCGTGTAACTGGCGCTTGCGCATAAGCGCGCCGACCCGGCCGAGAATGTTCAAATATCAACATTTTAAGAGGTATACTCGTTTCTTGAGACCGTATCCATTGAACCGTAAAAGCTGTTGAAGTCTCGACGTGAATTGTGGGTGAGAACCACTCCGATTACTTATGGAAGCTCTGATTACTCCCTAAAGCGGCGCTGGCGGTGTAAAAAAATGGCTCAAAATGCTCGTTTGCTGCGTGTAAACTACGCATTTTTACCATTGTTACCTTGCTACCATCGGCTTTATGAATAAATCAGAACGCCCTCAAAAGAGTTGCCAGCAACGATGTCAACCACTTCTAACGCGCGCCCGCAACGACCTTAGTCACCTGCACTTCGGCTGACCGGGGCATTGAATGAAATGGATCCTATCGATGTCGCCAGCCAAATCCGCTTAACTCACCGCCTCGATCGCTGCATCGTAATCAGGTTCCTGGGCAATCTCCGGTACCAGTTGTGTGTAGATCACGGTGTTGTCTTCGTCTAGACCCACGACCGCGCGCGCGGTAATTCCTGCCAGTGGGCCATTCTCGATCAACACCCCGTAGTCTTTTGCAAAATTACGCGAGCGCATCATCGATAGGGAAACGACATTTTCTACACTCTCAGCAACGCAGAATCGCGACTGTGCGAAGGGAAGATCGGCCGAGATTACCATCACGAACACATCATCACGCTGTTTGGCAAATTCGTTGAATTTCTTAGTGGAAGTTGCACAGACCCCTGTATCCAAACTAGGAACGATATTAAGGAGTTTCTTCTTACCAAGATAATTCGAAAGCTTGATGTCACTGAGATCCTTACTAACGAGCTTGAATTCGGGAGCCGTGCTACCCACTTCAGGCAGTTCACCGTTGGTCTGGGCCTCATTGCCATGGAATGTGATTGTGGCCATATTCTCCTCCTAAAATTACTAACTACCATCAAAATACGTGACGAAGCCGTTCCGACTCAGGAGTTGTCCTTTGCGCGGGAAGGGGTCTTGATCAACAATCCGCTCAATGCCCTCGACGCGCTTTCGCAATTCTCGGTCTACTCGCAAAACGTTTGCTCCAGGCTCGGAGCCCAATCGACTCAAAAACGCTTCGGTCGCTTCACCCCACCTTGTCTACTCGAATTTACCAAACTGGGTCTCATTGTTTCATGTTCGCATCGCTTCGTTTAAAGCTTCTAAATAGTGCTGCAGATCCTGTTCCGTTTTGGTCTCAGTTGCACAAACCAGCAAACCGTCGTTAAGATCCGGGTAATCCTGAACAAGTGCATACCCACCAATGATCGCGCGATCGATGAGCTTGTCGAGAATTTCATCAACAGGCTTGCGTAGGCGAATAACCGCCTCATGGAAAAAATCGCCTTCAAATACCATTTCCACGCCATCAAGCTGGCAGAGTTTATCCACCAATCGATGCGTATTCGCGTAACAGCTTGCGGCAACGCGTTCGAGCCCGTCGGCTCCCAGGAGCGCCATGTGGATGGTTGCGGC
>JASJAT010000237.1 GCA_030066885.1 Arenicellales bacterium
CGGACGAAATGTATTTATTATGTAAATACAGTGACTTACGGTATTAATTTTTTTACTGACGAAGTGTCATTTAACACAGACGAACCGTAGGGCAGCTACCCCGTATCTCCCCGATCCGACCCCGGCGATTTGGCGTGGCCGGGCCCTGGACGAGTCATTGCTGCGCCATCATCGGGGGTCCTGATGCAATGACGTTCGCAGAAGCATCTATACTGAAAGAACTGTCTGAAAACATCAGCATCCCAAGGCTAGGACTGTGAGGTGCGGTCCTGTTAACCCTTGAGGTGCCTCAGGGAACGGAGTTATTGGGGGTCTATGGGGAAACAAGCGGTACCCAGGGGCCGTATTAGCTCTTATTTTCGTTGGGGGGAAGGCCGTGGTCCAAGATACAAAGCACATTCTGCAAGGCAACGCAAAAGTTTTGAAAGCCGATGTCAGCAGATATGCTGTATACGGTGTGGTTATCGCATTCGGCGCTATTTTCATAGCGACACTGCTGCTTTCCCATTATGAAACAGGGTCGGTATCTTTAAGCGGTGCCATTGCGGTACAAAAAAGTAACGTCGCCTTGTGGATATTGGATGCCATGCCCTTCGTTTTCGCACTATGGGGTCAATATGTCGGTTCAATGATTGCTTACGAAGCAAGCGCTCTGGTCATAGATCAAACCAACGAACTCCGTGCGCAGGCAACTGCACTAAGAAAGGAAGCGGCGCATGGCGTGACGCACGATACGTTGACCGGATTACCCAATCGCACGTTGGTAATGGATCGGCTTAACCAAGCGATCGCTGCAGCGCACGAGAAAGACCAAATGCTGTCGGTAATTCTTATCGACCTGGATCGCTTTAGTGAACTCAATAACGCTTTAAGCCGCCACCAGGGAGACCAAGCTTTGAACCAAGTCGCCGCAAGACTCCGAGGACTGGCCAGGGATACGGACACCGTAGGACGAGTGGGGGCAGACGAGTTTGTACTCATAGTTTCCAGGACATCCACGTCCGAATTGGACTCGCATCGAATCGCAGCCAGTATTGTTGAGGCGTTGAAAACTCCATTTCTACTTGATGGGGTGAAAGTTGATATCCAAGCCAGTATGGGTATCACCGTGTTTCCTACCCACGGCGGTGACGCAGATTCGCTTTTACAACGCGCTGAAGTAGCGATGTATGCGGCGAAGCGAGACAAAACAGGATTCGCTGTTTATAACAAGAAACACGAAAAAAATAACCCGCGCAAGATCACTTTGGCTGGAGAGTTACGAGAGTCGTTGGAGTCTGGCGTGTTGTATCTTCAATACCAACCGAAGATGACCCTGAACAACATGACGTTGGAAGGAGTGGAGGCTTTACTTCGCTGGCCACATCCGGAACACACATTGATATCACCCGCTGAATTTATTCCCCTCGCTGAGAGAACGGGGTTGATCAGACCGGTGACTTCCTGGGTTATTGATCAATCTCTGGAGCAATTATCCAGGTGGGGTAAAAAAGGATTCTTCCCTAGCGTTTCCATAAACATATCCGCCCAAGATCTAAACAACGAAGAACTTTTTGATCACCTCACTGGACTGTTAGCGTCCTACGGTATTGATCCAAATCGGATCGTGTTGGAGATCACCGAAACCAGTATCATGCTCAACGAAGAGCATGCCACAAACATGCTGAGACGACTAAGTGATATTGGAGTGCGGATTTCTATTGATGACTTCGGCACTGGCTATTCTTCACTAGCCCACCTAAGCGAGCTACCCATATACGAGATTAAAATTGACCGCTCTTTTGTACAGGATATGGACACAAACCCAAAACATGCCAAAATTGTCCGCGCAATAATTGATCTAGGACACAACCTCGGTTTAAACGTCATTGCCGAAGGTGTGTCGAAGCGCGAAATCAAAGATGAACTACAGACGATGAGATGCGACGCAATCCAGGGTTTTTATTTAAGTGTCCCAATTTCTCCTGAAGAGATTCCCAACTGGCTCAAGCAGAACAAGGTGAGGCTACCGTATCTACCAGTCGACGTATATTCGGAGAACGAGAAGAAAAGGTCGATCGTTTGACACCTGCCTGAGTGCATTGCGGGTTAAGCCCCGCGTTCTATCCATATCATTACAAATAGCGATGCTGTGCAGAGTACGGCAAAACCGGCAATCAACGGCAACACCGTACCATCATAACTGGCTCCGACGTACACCCCCAAGGGGACAGAAATAAACGTCGACAGCGATCCGACCACCGCCGCACCGACGCCGGCGATGTGCCCTAAAGGCTCCATAGCCAGTGCATTTAGATTACCGAACATAATTCCGGTACAAAAGAATGCAACCAGGAGGTAGACCATCAACAACCACAGACTGGGATTGCCTTGAAGCACATATGCAACTACGAAAGCGAGTATGGACAATACGCTCAAAACCGATAGAGACCGATAGGATAACCAGCGCATACC
This sequence comes from Arenicellales bacterium, assembly GCA_030066885.1. Classification (GTDB taxonomy): domain Bacteria; phylum Pseudomonadota; class Gammaproteobacteria; order Arenicellales; family JAANXG01; genus JAHEKE01. The sequence continues at coordinate 2,455 of JASJAT010000237.1, forward strand.
CCACTTCATAACCATTCGCCCGTTAAAAACCGATGCGCTCCCGATGGCCAGCGCCAGCACCCCAAAATATACTGGAAACAATTTGCCTAGATTATATTGGCCCTGAAAGATTTGCTGCGCCGAGCTTAGGTAGCCTACGAAAGCACCAAAGATCAAACCAGCTGCCACGGTATAACCCAGAGCGGTGCGATTTCTGCAGACTTCACCAACAGCGGCGATCAATTTTTTTACCGAAAATGGCACGCGTCGTTCTGGCGTCAACGTTTCCTTTTGGCGAATAGCGAACCATGTAAAGATCACAACAGCTAAACACAAAAAAACGCCAAATATGGTCCGCCAATCCGCAACCAACAGGATACTCTGGCCTAACGCAGGAGCAATGGTGGGTACCAATATAAACACAGACATCACGAACGACATTACACGTGCCATTGCGTTCCCTTCGTACAAGTCACGTACTAGCGCAAGCGTAACAACACGTGGCGCCGCAACTCCAAACCCTTGCAATACCCGACCCCATAGCATGACCGTAAAATTCTCAGCCAACATTGACATCAAACAGCCGGCTACAAACAACACCAATCCAATATATATTGCCGGTTTGCGGCCAATACTATCCGATAACGGTCCGTATAGTGTCTGCCCCGCAGCCAATCCAAAAAACAATGCGGTTACAACGAGTTGAGGGTCGTTTGGGTTGGGGACGTTTAAATCCCGACCTATGTGCGGCAATGCGGGCAACATGGCATCGATCGAAAGCGCGACCAATGAGACCATCACCGCCATTAAAGCGACAAATTCGCCAAAGTGTAATTCTTCTTTCAATCTCATGTAGGAAGCGCGCCGCCGCGCCGACTATTTACGAGTGACAACATAACATCGCGGTAAAGTGCTGCTTCTAACAGGCATAATGAAATGTTCTCTCGCAAAGGCGCAAAGCGCGCCAAGAAGAAACAGTATCTCGATAACATGGGTTCGACATCTTTGCGAGCTTTGCGTCTTGGCGAGAGTTATTCTATTTTTTTAGAATTACCGGAATCTGACTCCCTGATAAAGACTAAAAACTTTTACTCCTTCTGCTTATCCCGTTCGTTTTTATACGCATCATAATCCACATCAGACTGTCGCAGACACTCTTCGTATTCTGGGGAATTGAGTTGCTGACACCGAAAGCGTTCGCCTGATTTGAATCCTTCATACCACGCTCTGCTTGTACATCCCTCTATGGAGACGACAGCCAATAAAAGAACAAATGCAAGTAAATTTTTCTTTTTACGCAAACTCCACATACATGTACTATTAAGGATGAAAAACCATTTTACAAGATAGGATCGGTTTTTGATCTTTCACATTCCGAGATAGTAGCGTGGGTATCCGCTACTACTGTAGGAGGCGCGCCACCACGCCGATTATTTGATGATAACAACACCATATCGCGGCGAGGTGCCTCTCCTACGACCTAGTCGCTAGCTACTGTTGTGCAGCGCCTGCTCAAAATCTGTAATCAAATCGTCGACATCTTCTATGCCGACGGAAAACCGGATCATTCCATCGGAGATGCCCATTGATGCTCTGCGCTCCGGTCCCATTTCGTAGTAGATGGTATGGGCAACGGGGATTGCCAATGTTCGGTTGTCTCCTAAGTTACTTGAAATCACCACCAACTTAAGTGCATTCAAGAAACTAAAACAGTCAACTTCATCACCGAGCTCTATACTCAGCAACGAGCCAAAGTGGCTGAAAAGTTGTTTTGCACGATTGTGGTCCGGATGATTTCGTACACCGGGATAAAACACCTTTTTAACGGATCGGTGAGATTCAAAATAAGACGCTATAGCTTGGGCACTATCGCACGTCCTGGACATACGCAAAGCGAGTGTCTCCGCACCAACGGAAAGAAGGTGAGCCGAATTTGCGGATAGTGTTGCCCCCGTATCCCGCAAGCCTTTTTTTCTTATTTGCAACAAACCCCAGTTGTTCACATCGCCCGATTTATACTGATCATAAATATTGGGATACGTTGACCAATCGAAGATACCCGACTCCGTTACAGACCCTCCAAGTACGTTGCCGTGACCGCCAACGTATTTAGTCAATGAATTAATTATCAACCCAGCCTTGACTCTATTTGGCTGGAACAAGAAAGGCGTCGTCAGGGTATTGTCGACGATGTATAACAGCTCTTCACGCTCGCAGTAGTCCCCTATCGATTTCAGATCGGTGACTTGAGTACACGGATTTGCAATTGTTTCCACAAAAACTGCCTTGGTCTTTTCCGTTCGCGCCGCTATCACGTTGCCAACGTCAGTGACATCGACAAAAGTGACATCTACACCAAGTTGCCGCAGGGTTTTGAACAAGCTGTCGGTATTGCCGAATAAAAATGAACTCGAGATTAGGTGATCACCAGCACGTAAGAGAGTGAACATGGTTGCGCTAATCGCCGCCATGCCGGTTGCAAAACAGACACTGCCGACCCCTTGCTCCATCAAGGTAATCTTGTCTTCGAGCGCGCTTACTGTGGGATTTCCTTGTCTGCCATAGGCAAACCCTCTCTGCCTGCCCTGAAACACCGCCGCGAGGTCTTCCGCCGTGTTGTATTCGAATGCGACAGAGTCGTGTATAGGCTTATGTAAAGAGCCATGTTCAATAGGTTTTTGTCTGTCACAGTGCAGAATGCTGGTAGTAAAGCCCTGTTGAGCCTTATCCCCTGACAAAGAGATAAGCGAAAGATTTACACTCATATTTCAAACCTCACTGTCGTCATACTGATACACGAGATCACCCCAACCCTTTGCATGCTAGCTGAATGCTTTTTCATCGATAAAACCGACCATGTTGACCCTCGTTTGACCAGTGATATAAGGAAAAGGGATCAGGTTGCCTGGGACGACCTACACAATTCGACCCCTAGCCGAAGTGAGTCGGGGAACGATGGTATGGGTTTAAGTTTGAGGTGCGGGGGGATCTATTAAAGCGGATTCAAAC
>JASJAT010000238.1 GCA_030066885.1 Arenicellales bacterium
CACTGTCGAGGGGGGCACGCTCGCCTGGATGCGGGCGGGTTTCACGCTATTCGATGGAGTAAACGTCCCCAGCAAGACTTTCGGGGAGATTGTTGAGCTGGAACGCCACACGCCAAGGATCACCGCGATGGAACTCAACCGTCGCCAACGGTCTGGTGAAAAACTCGCCGTGATCGACGGCCGACCGTTCGCTGAGTACCGGAAGATGAGTATTCCTGGTGGTCAATGTTGCCCTAATGGCGAGCTAGCGCTACGGATTGGTGACATCGTACCCGATTCGGACACGACTATAGTCGTCAATTGCGCCGGCAGGACGCGTTCTATCATAGGAGCTCAGACTCTGATCGATTTTGGGGTGCCAAATCCCGTCGTTGCTCTGGAAAATGGCACGCAAGGTTGGTTTCTGGCCGGACTGGAGCTCGAACATAATCAATCGTATAGCTATTCCCCTTTTGCATACCCTGAGAGGCTGGATGAGCTTAAACAAAAAGCACTGCGACTGGCGCGTAGTCAGAACGTAGAAACCTTAACGGCTGCGGAGGTAGAGTTGTTTCTGTCGGAACGACATCGAACTAACTATTTATTTGATGTACGCAGTCCGGAAGAAAACCAGCGTGACGGATTACCACCTATCGTCCACGCACCCGGCGGCCAATTGATCCAGGCGACCGACCAATGGGTGGGGGTTAAAGGTGCACGAATCACTCTGGTAGACAACGAGATGGTTAGGGCGCCGATAGTTGCGTACTGGCTGGCCCAGCTTGGGCACGAGGTGTATGTACTTGACGGGGGTATTTACACGGCCAGGTCGATCAACTTTCCGGAGGCGGAGTTGTACTCAGACAGACTTGAAACGGTTGAGTCAGTTGATGTGACCGAGCTCGCCTCGCTAACCGATGCACAGTTTGTAGACCTGCGGGGCAGCATGACGTTTCGTGCGGGTCATCTGAAGGACGCTGCCTGGTCGATCAGACCTTGCCTCGATCGTATTCCGTTTCGCCCCGAAGCGCCGGTAGTCCTAATATCGAACGACAATGAAGCCGCGACGCTATTCGCTTTTGACCTGAAACAACGTGGTGTTAATGGAGCGATTCGAAGGTTAAATGAAAATGTTGAGAACTGGAAACAGGCAGGTCTCGATATTGTCACCAATGACGATTGTCTTGCGGATAAGGATTGTATCGATTTCGTTTTCCATACCTATGACCGACACAGCGGCAACGCAGATGCCGCCCGCGCCTATATCGCATGGGAAACCGGCCTGGTCGATCGGCTAGATGCACAGGAGAGAAATAGTTTCAGGTTGGCCAGAATACCTTAGGGGTCACCCTGAAATAGGCTTATTTTTTACGTTGAATATTTGAGCGCTGGATCTTATCGAGGTTTTGACCTTCTATACGCAGCAGCTTGACGGGCTTTTCACGGTGGGGTGAGTGCACCGCCCCGACGTCATACAACTGTACGTCGCCCGGCCGCATCAAATAGGTTCTGCTTGGCTCGACGAGTGCTGGTCTATCCGGCCCGCCAGGTTCGACGGTTTCCCAGTCCGTCATGCTCGTCTCTCCCTCAGCCTGTCCATAGATTGCCCAGCTCGAGCCGTGGTCGTGCGGTTTACCAACGGCCTCACCGTCGTATACGTGACCACAGATACAAAAACCCAGTTCTTCGTCTTCATACAGGATCTCGCGTGGGTCTGCACCAGGAGCGCGTGCACAAAGATGTTTTGCGACAAATGCTTTGTCTTTGAGTACCTCTGCAACCAAATCGCAAATCTTCTGTTTCCCCGATACGCCAGGATCGGCCTTCAGTGTTTGCTTGATCTCGCCTGCGAGTCGTTCGAGTGAGTATGTCATGGTGATTCGCTTGTCATGAGGAAGTCTAGCATGAGCCCAACTCATTCTGGCTAACCCGCTCTCTATGCAAAAATGGTTTAAGGTATAACATTAGTAATGTTATTTAATTAATTGTATTTTAATAAAAATATGGAATTTTCTAAGAAAATACTTTAAGTACTTAAATTGGGTCAAATTCTGTGTGCAGGGCGCGGGAAGGGACACGGGATTACTCGGAGCCCAGCCGCGATTGCAGGTGCTGCGAGGTTATGAACCGGTGATTTTGGGTCTGAACGTATTCACCGGCCTGGTTATCTGTTTTATGCTGATCCCCTCCGCGTTGACGTATGCCGAACTCGCAGGTTCGGGTCCCGTTGGGCGGCATTTTCGGAGCCTTTGCGGCCACGGTGGCATCTTATATTGGCCTCGTCTTCGATTTGAAGTAAACCTGTTGAGAAATGGTTCTTTAAACTTTCAACCTTCATTTTTTATTTGCGAGGGCCCCGGACTTGACCCGGAGGACCTAGCAATCCGGTAAGAAATGACTGGGGGAAAGGATTGCCACGGCCGCTCTGATGTGGCTCGGCGTCACAAAGCTCGATCTAGTTGATCCGCACTGGCCTCTTGAATAATCCAGTCAACGAAAGCCTTGATCTTTGTCTCATCGAAACGCCCTTTTTGGGTGACCAAAAAATAGCCTGTACCGTCACTGACCACGAGATCAAACGGCGCCACAAGTTGACCGGCATTAAGCTCGTCTTGAATCAAGAGCAGATCGCCCACCGTGATTCCCATGCCAGCAACTGCACCTCGAATAGCCATTTCCGAGGTTTCAAAAAATTCACCACGTTTCGCTTCCTTGGGATTAACCCCTGCTACTGAAAACCACTTCCTCCAATCCCATCCGTCTGGGCTGGGGTGCAGGAGCGTGTGACTTTCTAGGTCGTTGTAGGTAGTGAGTTTTGGTCCTCCCTCCAACAACCGACGCGAACAAACTGGTGTGAGCGCCTCTTGACGCAACAATCGCGTCTCAAGCTCTGCCGGGCGCACCACATTGGCAATTGCCTGTTCGATGCCCAAATCAAAATTACCTTCAAAGAACTCATTGTGGTTTGACTTATATAAACCAGTACTGACCCGTAGATCTGGGTATTGCTCATGAAACCGCTTCAGATGCGGTATCAGCCAGCGGGCAGCAAAGGTCGGTTCCGATATCACCTTGATTTCGTTGTCGTCAACAACAACCCTTTGTATCGCCTTGCCAATGCGATCGAAAGAGGCAGTCAATTCCGGCAGCAAACGTCTTCCCGTCTCCGTTAATTCCACCCCTTGAGGATGCCGACGAAAAAGCTGCGTCCCGAGGAAATCTTCGAGCACTTTGACGTGACGGCTGACCGCACCTTGTGTGACGTGAAGCTCGGCTGCAGCACGCGAGAAGTTCTCAAGGCGAGCCGCAGCCTCAAAGGCGCGAACGGCATTTAGTGGTGGGAGACGCATGGTAGTTATGAGTTTATCTAAGCCTACCCTGAAATAAAATGGTTTGAAACGCAATAAAATAAGTGATTATATACTTAAAAGTATGAAATTATTTAATAATCAATCTGGAGAAATGAGATGACTCACACCGTTTTGGATCAGCACGGTTCATTCCCTGCAGTAAATACACAGCCTGGGCCACAATTTTTCCCATCGTTAGGCCGCGTACTCGGTTTAGGGCCAGTTCGTCAGTGGCGGGAAAGAGCTCGGTTTCGAGCCGAGCTGCGTCGGCTCCTACGTGTCGGTGGGTACCTGATCAAAGATATTGGTTTCAGTCAAGAAGAAGCCGCGCGCGAAGTGAATAAACCGTTCTGGATGAAGTAACGCTTAGCCGACTTAAACCTGCCGTCGGTCTACGCAGTGGGCAAAATTCGTGCGTTCTTAACCCAAATCAATCTATTTATTATTTAATTATGTAATAATATGCGAAGCTTCATCGCGATAGGAGCAATAGATTATGAATAGGTTTCTCAGCACAGTGTTCGGTACGCTGGTCACTGTAGCCCTGGTGTGGGGTGGGTTGCCTGCTTATGCCCAGGACGCCGAAGCAGTTGCTGTTTCTGCCGAAGAAGACCCCTACCTTCAGACATGTGACCTTGCTGACCGATCCCGTTGCCACCGCTTCACTAAGGCGAGGCAATACTACTTTGAGCTCAATCCAAACGCCACCGAAGAGGAATGGCTCGATATGGAACGTCTGCTTCGCCCCTTCACAAATCCGGCCAAGATGGCCGAGATCATGGCTGACCCAGGGCGTATGGCAAAATGGATGGCGGGACTGTCCAGCCCGGATGCGGTGCATCTCATGATGCGTTGCTCACAAGAGCCCATCATGTGGAACACATGGATGCGGACTTTCACCGATCCGGAGATCATGATGCAGGCCATGCTGCCGTTCATGAATCCTCTGACCTACTTCAAATGGGCGTTCGCACCTATAGATCCGAACGTTTACGCTGGTTTTGCGCCGCTAGCAGATCCCAAACTCTATACTGCTTGGGGCGATAAACTTGCCCAGCCGAAGTACTACGAGCCACTGTACTCCTGGATGTACCCGCAATGGTCTATCGATCGCATGGCGTGGGCTATGAACCCAGAAACGTACGGCAATATGTTCGTTTGGTGGGCACAGGCATTTGCCTACCCCACTCAATCGTCGATCACGGGATCGCCTTCGCCAAACCCCGACGGCTCTTAAACTTAGTCAGTCCGTTACGGCAATAGCTAAAGGGGCGGACCGCGTGCCGATTGTTGTGGCGCGAGCACCGCACTTACAGGCTTTACGCCTTCTTTGGCAAACGGTATTTGCCTTACGGCAAGCTAAATTTTCTTGAATGTTGAATATGGCCAACGATCAATTGTATTCGAGGCTTTTCTCCACTTTGCGGTAGCAACCTCTTAAGAAAGCGGTGCGCATGGACCTTTTGCATAAAAGGTTCAGAATCCGTAACCTCCCCCGGAGTACAGCTTTTACAAGTTCACACATCGTTCTTTCTGCAGGAGGAGGCAGAATAAGTACTTCGCCAGTCCGGGAAAGACAAAGTTCAATTGGGATGAGGAGAGGTTTTTTAGCGTTGATGCTGGTTCTCAGGTTACGTTTAATCCCAATCTCACGGTCATTTATGATTTAGGTTATGTGGAGCGCATTCTTTTGGGGCCTGGTTGCAACCTCCTCACTGGTATTGGGGGGATTGCTCGGAACGTGGATAGCTCTGAGTAAACGTACGCTCGGAATCATCATGGCGTTTGGCGCCGGGGTGCTGATCTCCGCCGTCGCATACGAATTGGTCTACGAAGCGGTGAGAATCGGCAAATACACCCGGGTTCCAGCGCTCGGTTTGTTCGCCGGGGCTTTTACTTTCTTCTTCGCCGATTTGCTGATCGGAAGGATTGGAGGCAGTCATCGCAAGAACATTGCAGCCAGCCACCAGTCCAAGTTGGTCGTTCCACTGGTCCTGGCCATTATTCTTGACGGTATTCCTGAATCTGCTGTGATCGGGCTGGGCCTGCTGGAGGGCGGCGCTGTCAGCATGACCATGCTGGTTGCTGTATTCATTTCCAATCTTCCCGA
>JASJAT010000239.1 GCA_030066885.1 Arenicellales bacterium
TATAAAGATGCCAGCGTCCGTGAGGCGATGAACGGCCTTGCTGAATACCTGCGTTATCGCAAGATCCACGTCGTCGTGGGCGAAACAACGGCGGATGAAATCGTCTCGGAATTTGCAGATCGATTTAGTTTACACGGTGAGGAAAACCTAGACCTGGGCATCGTCATAGGTGGTGATGGCACCATGCTACACGTCGCGCGAACCCTGGCAGGAACCGAAATTCCCCTGGTCGGGGTAAATATGGGACGTCTGGGATTTTTGACCGATATCCCGCTGCGCGAGATGTATGAGGATATAGGTCGTATCTTGGACGGTGAATACAAAACTGAGTCCCGAATGATGCTCGATGTTGAAGTCTGTCGGGATGAGGAGGCGCTATTCACCGATACGGCCTTTAACGATGTAGTTGTCGGGAAAGGCGAGCTGGAACGTCTGATTGAAGTACAGATCTATATCGACGGGGAGTTTGTCATGGGGTCTCGAAGCGACGGCGTTCTGGTGGCCACGCCCACGGGTTCAACTGCCTATGCGCTATCTGCTGGTGGCCCTATTGTGCATCCCCTACTAGAGGCCTTAATCTTGGTTCCGATATGTCCGCATACGCTGACCATGCGACCAATCGCGCTCAAGGCAAACAGTACCATCGATTTTACGTTAGTGGATGTGGCTGAGGACACCGCGCACATCTCCATAGACGGTCAAATAAAATGCCACCTGAAGGGTCACGAAAAGATTCAAGTCAATAGATCATCCAACACGGTCAAACTCGTCCGCACCCTTGAAAACAATCACTATGCTGCTCTTCGCTCCAAACTAGGTTGGGGTGAGCGTGTCTAATATGTCGTTGGCCACGTTGTTCGTTCGAGATTTTGCCATCGTTCACCGCCTCAATCTTGAACTCAATGCGGGACTTACCGTGCTAACCGGTGAAACTGGTGCTGGGAAATCGATACTCGTTGACGCGTTAGCCCTGGCATTGGGTGCTCGTGCTGAAACAGAAAGCATTCGCGACGATGCCGACAGTGCCGAAGTGCTAGCCAGCTTCGAGCTAAACCCGAAGGAAGACGCAGCGCATTGGTTGCGGGCGCAAGAACTCATGGATGGCCAAACCTGTATAACGCGACGAATCGTGTATCGCGATAAACCCAGCAAAGCATTCATCAATGGGCGACCGGTTAATATACAAGTCTTGAAAGAGCTCGGTAACCTGCTGGTTGATATACATGGCCAGCATGAGCACCAATCCTTGTTGCGGGGTGGATCCCAGCGTCAGGTCCTTGACGACTACGCCGGTATTCAACCGCAGGTTGCGGAGCTCAGCCAGCTCTATGAAAACTTGCAACGTTTACGGTCTCGTCACGCCGCGTTGTCACAAGAGTCGGATGATCATCTCGCGCGGATAGACCTACTACGCTATCAGATCAATGAATTGGAAAAATTAGGGTTAGGTGACGGCGAATACCGTGATTTAGAGCAGGAACACCGTCGTTTGGCGCACGCCAATGATTTGACCGAAGGCATGCAATACGCTGCACACGCGTTATACGACGGGGAAGACACAACGGTAAGCCGGACACTGGCCCACTGCATTCAAAAATTGGATGCTTTGGCCGAATATTCCAACGATGTGAGCGAAGTTTCTACCCTGCTTAGTGAGTCTTTGGTGCACGTGGAAGAAGCCGCTAGTCAACTGCATCTTAAGCTAGACCGAGTGGAATTGGATCCGGAGCGGTTAGCATGGGTAGAGGGGCGTATCGGAGTCTTGGTCGACCTAGCTCGAAAACACAAGTGTGATCCCAACCGTTTGACCGAGACTCTAGCGTCGCTGTCTGCGGAACTGTCTGATATCGAAAATATAGATACTACTGCTGAGGAACTCGAGCAACAAATTCAGGAGGTACAGCAGCACTATCATAATTTGGCCTTAAAGATATCGTCGGCTCGCGACAAGGCAGCTCGACGTTTAGCAAGCGAAGTAACCGAACAAATGCAAGGATTGGGCATGCGCGGCAGCCAGTTTGACGTCAATTTCGCGACAGTCGAAACCGAACCCACGCGTTTTGGCTATAACCACATCGAATTTCAGGTGCGAGCAACCAAAGGGCAACCATCAAAACCACTTACTAAAGTAGCTTCAGGTGGTGAGCTATCCCGGATAAGTCTGGCGATTCAAGTTGTGACAGCATCTGTAGGGCGAATTCCAAGTTTAATTTTCGATGAGGTTGACGTTGGCATCGGCGGAAGCGTTGCAGAAATCGTAGGCCAAAAACTGAGAGCCCTGGGTCGCTCTCGACAGGTGCTTTGCATCACTCATCTACCACAGGTAGCGTCACAAGGTTGTGACCACTTGCAAATTGAAAAGCGTGAAAACGAAGGCCTACGAGTCAACGTAACGCGGTTGGACGCGCGAACACGGATTGATGAAATCGCCAGAATGTTAGGTGGGATCGAAATCACCGAGCAAACTCGAGCGAACGCCGAAGACATGTTAGAGCGTGCCAGCGGATGAATAAAACCCCACAATCCCAAGAATTCAGCCTGCGTGCAGCTGCAAGCACGGACATAGTTGCCATACACAATTTACTCAAGGGCTATTCAGATAGAGGAAACCTATTACCCCGTTCCGTCCATGATCTTGAAACGAATTTAGCTGATTTCTGGGTCATCGAATTGTCCGGGAGCGTCGTAGCCTGTGGTGCATTGGAGCTTTTCCCAAACCGATTGGGTGAAGTTAGAAGTCTGGCTGTTAATGAAACCCGCACGAAGGCCGGCCTGGGTAGCTTGCTGGTCAATCATTTGATTGAACAGGCGCGATCCCGCAACTTGTCTCGCTTGATGGCGCTTACCTATGCGCCCGAATTCTTCCATAGACTTGGATTTCGGACCGTACCTAAGGCCACCTTACCCGAGAAAGTATGGGGTATTTGTGTAAAGTGCTACAAATTCTATGACTGTGACGAAATCGCTGTACTGCTGTATCTCTAGCTAATGACTTCATTTGTGCCCTAAACTGCGCATCCGTTATCATGACGTGATTGACTCGTAACGTAGACTATGTCCACCGTTCGAATATTAACTTTGGCTGCCCTCATTCTCACCCAAAGTGCGTGCATAAAAACGCACCGGATTGATATACAACAAGGCAATGTCATAACCGACAGCGACATAGCGCGCCTGGTACCCGGTATGACCAAGCGCGAGGTTCGCTATATCTTGGGAACCCCACTGGTAGTCGATCCCTTCCACCAAAACCAATGGGATTATTTTTATTCTCTAGAGGTGCGTGGAAAAGAGACCGTACAACGACGCATTACCATCGTATTCGAAAACGAAAAAATGAAAGAAATTTTGGGTGATGTGCCCACCAACACAGAAGCTGCCGATGAAGAAGAACTGGGTGGCACCATCGTTAAAGAGTCACAGCGTGAAGACAAAGGATTCTTCGCCAAAACCTGGGACAAAATCTGGAACAAGGATGATAAAACATACTAACCTGTAGGAGCGGCGCCCTCGCCGCGACAATCGGCGCGATGGCGCGCCTCCTATATAGCAAGGGCCATTTCGAACGGTTATGAAGCAATCCACTAAAATTAGATTCTTCAACTTCACACTTTCATTCTTTTAACTGATTTTTCTTTTTGCCCATAGTCTTTCCCTCCTTCGCCAAGCGCCGTCGGACGGCCTTTGGATCGGCCTTTAAGGGCCTATATATTTCCACTCGATCGCCATCCTGAAGAACGACATCCAGATGGACCAGACGGCTGAAGATGCCCACTTTGTTTTTAGATAAATCGATCTCATCAAATAGCGACAAGATATCTGATTCTTCAATCGCTTCTCGCGCCGTGCAACCAATCGGCACTTTGATATTTGTTACGTGCTGTTGTAATGATGTGGCATAGACCACTTCAACCTTGATCGTTCGTTTTCTCACCATAGAGATAGTGAGCGCGCTGGTGAAACGCGTCAACCTGATGATTGGCAATATACGAAAAAACTGGACCCACCAGTTTTTCAACAATCACGCTATCAAAACCAAAATCCATATCTAGTTCGATCTTGCTGGAGTCTGCATCAAGAGGTGTAAAGATCCAATTTCCTTTAAGGTGACTGAACGGACCGTGTACTAAGGACATCTCTATCATTTGATTGGGATGCATTCGATTTTTCGTACTAAATGATTTTTTTAAGCCTTTAAAGTTTATCGTAATCGAAGCGATCACTTCGTGGTCGCGTTCTTCGACAACAGTTGCGTTGCTACACCATTTCAAAAATTCCGGATAGCGCGGTATATCTGCGACCAGGTTGTACATGCTCTCAGCGCTAAACGGCACCAGGGCGGAACGCTTAATGATGTGCACTACGAAAACTCACAATGCCGTAGGCTAAGCAGGATCCAATAATAGATAAATAAACAACAATCCGACTAGTAGAGGAACAGCGAATCGTATTGATATCGACCAGACTGCGTAATTCAATTTCGATCTTCCCATTTCTAACCTCGAGCGTTCCCGGCTCACAACCCAGCCAGTGAAAACGGCGATCAGTATACCTGTAATGGGCAATAAAAAGTTGGAGGTAGCAATAGATAAAATGTCTAGTGCCCCGTTGGTTCTCTCAACCCCTGAGAATTCAAAGCTGAATTTCCAATGGCTAAACGACAAAATACTTACCAGACCCAGTACCCATACCAATAGACCGCTGACCGCAGCCGCCTTGGCCCTGCTCCACCCATATCTCTCACACAACCAGGCTACGGGAGGCTCGAGTAACGCAATCGCAGATGTCCAAGCGGTCAACGCAAGCAACAAGAAAAACAGTGTCCCCCAATATGCTCCAAAAGATAGATTACCGTAAGCCATAGGAAGTGTCTGAAAAACAAGCGTGACCCCTGATGTCGGCTGAAGCTCATTGACGTGGAGTACAGGATAAATTGCTAGGCCCGCAAGCAAAATGACTAATGTATCTAGACTGACGATAGCGATCGATACACGTGATAGTGAAACCGCCTTAGACAGATAAGCACTGTAAACTAGCATGACCCCTACACCTAAGCTCAAGCCCAGAAACGCCTGATGGGCTGCATGCACAACGTTTCCCAAAGTCAGTCTGGCAAAGTCCGCGTTGTAAAAGTACTGCAGATTTTGACTGAATACACCGGTTAAAATCGCTCGAACCAGCAACAGGAGTAGAAGCACGAATATTGCGGGGACCAAGAGTTTCGCCGCAATCTCTACACCTTGTCGGAACTTCCCACCAACTACACCTACTGTCATAACCATAAATATGGTATGCCACGCCAGTAGTTTTTCTGGATCCGAGATCAACACTGAAAACGTTGAACGAACCCTTTCTACCAGCTCTATACCTTCGAATATACCAGCCGCCGTACGTACAACATAAGCCAGCATCCAACCGCCGACAACGCTGAGATAAGATAGGATGACTATCCCGGTAATTGTCATGATCCAGCCTAAGTACCGCCAAATCGGATTGGCCTCGGCTTGTTCTTCACTTGACCACAGGTGCATCGTAC
>JASJAT010000240.1 GCA_030066885.1 Arenicellales bacterium
TCGGTAACAGTAGCTACGAACATGCCAAGCTCCGAAATACTATCAATGATGCCAAAGATGTGGCGGCTGTTTTAAGCGAGCTTGAATTCGACGTTATTCTAAAAACGGATGTGAACAGGCGGGAGATGCGACAAGCACTTCGCGAATTCGGTGGCAAACTCGAGAAAGACTCCATCGGCCTGTTTTACTTCTCCGGACATGGTGTCCAGGTGCATGGTGAGAACTACTTGGTTCCATTAGGTACCGATATAGAAACGGAAGATGAGGTCCCTGATGAAAGCGTCAGTGCCTCGGCCATATTGAGTAAGATCGAATCTGCCAAAAACCGTCTGAATATTGTCATTCTTGACGCCTGTCGAAACAATCCTTTCGCACGTAGTTTTCGATCCACGCAAACGGGATTGGCAAAAATAGACGCGCCACTGGGTTCGATTGTGGCTTATTCCACTGCCCCGGGCTCGGTTGCTGCCGACGGACGGGGACGCAATGGTACTTACACCAAACACCTTCTTGCTGCCATGAAGATACCCGGTTTGAGCATCGAGCAGGTTTTCAAGCAAGTCAGAAACAGCGTCATCGACGCAACGAGTGGAAAACAGATTCCCTGGGAAGAGACATCATTAAGAGATGATTTTTACTTTTCTGAGAAAGCCGTCATTGCTGACAATAGCGCGAGCATCACCCTGGCAAAGGCCACGCCTCCCGAGGAGGTCTTTGATAAGAAAGAGTCAATGAACACTGTGGCCACGGAAGTCACTTTGTCACCGAGCGAAGTACCTGATGAAGCAGCTTTCCGCGATGAACTGGACGAGGGCTCGCATGGACCTTGGTTGATAACGATCCCAAGTGGTGAGTTTACAATGCGTGGCTCGTTCTACAATGAGCAGCCCGTCCATTCGGTTTTCATCGAAGATGAATTCTCCATTATGGCCTACGAAGTCACCGCAGAGGAATATCAGAAATTTGCCGATGAGACTGGTCGCAACTACACGCCAGGCAAGGGTTCAATACCGGCGGTAAATGTGAGCTGGTTCGACGCTAAGGCCTATGCCGACTGGCTGAGTGAAAAAACCGGCCAAGTTTACCGATTACCAAGCGAGTCTGAGTGGGAGTATGTTGCGCGAGGGGGCGGGAGTAGCGGCGGCGGGTCTCGTGATGTGGTGGAAGTGAAAGCTAATTGTAAAGATTGTGACACGAAATGGGCCAGGAGCCGGAGTGTTGCTGTCAATTCATTGAGCAGAGAATTGGCGGGTACTCGGGGCATGTTGGGCAATGTGTGGGAATGGGTAGAGGACTGCTGGATTGAAACTTACGATCCATCTCTCAACACTGCGAAGCCGCGAGTGAAGCCGAACTGTAGCAATAAGACGCTCAGGGGTGGGTCATGGAACTACGTCCGAAGATACTCAACGCCATCTGCGCGAATGGGTGTGTCCGCATATACCAAAACCGACTACATAGGTTTCCGGCTGGTGCGGGAAAATACTAAAATGCACGCGTTGGCCGTAGAATAGCTCTGCGGCAGCAAAGATCTTACGAAAAAAGGTTATACATAAGAGGAGGTAGAGGGATTTGTCTAAGCATGATACTTCGTAATACTTTCATCACCCTATTTCTAGGGTGGATGGGTTTGCTTTTTCCGAGTGACCCCAACGGCGCCCTGGCACAAGAAATACAATCCATACAACCAGAAGACTTTACGCAGCATCGAAGGGAAACGGAGATTGTCCCGGCCAAAACTATTTTTATAAAAGTCAAAGACCCTGAAGAAGCGGCGGAAATGATATCCGAGTCTCATATCGCGCAGGCAAGACAGGGATGGAGGGTATTTAATGTCACCGCCTACCAAAAAAACGAGGATTTCAGGGGTTTCTTCGTCACTTATGTAAAGGTCGGAGAATCTGAATAGAAAAACCAGCGCAAAAAGAGAGGCAGATAAATGAGAATAAGATTGCTCGTTTTAGTAGTCGTACTACTTACAGGTTGCGCGACACCCGTTCCGACACCGGAAACACAGATCACAACTACTCCTGAAGAGGCTAGCATCAACATTGATGGCCAGGATCTAGGAACGTCCCCAGTTTCTTTTTTGCTCGATTTCACGACCAATGATGAGTACGCCCTGGTCGCTAAGAAGGAAGGTTACTTCACAGAGTCTAAAACCATCACATCGGCATCAGTCACTGGAGATCCTCCGACCTTGCACATCCAGCTACAGGCGAGCCCGATGTGGCAGGCAACCACCGTGTCACCGGCTACCAACGAATGGATGAGCCTGATCGTAAACCCAGAAATCGGTGACGCGGAGATTTGGCAACGTATGGTTGATGCCACAACCAAACGCTTCCCCGAACTTGAAGAGTTTGACTATAACTCGGGTTATATAAAGAGTGTATTGAAAGGCAAGCGATTTGACACGCCACGGGGTGAATTCAGGTTGCGATCCCGATTTATAGCTGCCGTTGCCAGTGAGGATCCGTTGACTTATAAGATTAAGCTAATATCCGAGTGGACGGATAAAGGGATACAGTGGTATCCGTATAACCGCGTCTTCGTAGAAGACAGCCTATTGATAAAGGAGTTGATCGATCGCTTTGGTGTGAGGTAACTCATCACCATTGTATTTAATCGCGTTTCATAAAGGTCTGGGAGTTTTACGGTAAACTTTTCCCACCACCATTGGGTGTTGTGAACCCCATAATCTTAGATTTTGATAACGGATAGATTACAGCACTTACACCGTTGCTGGCATTAAACACCCGAATGTCGTTCATAGATTGTGACACAGCTGTTGTGCCCTTACTGGAACTGTAGCTGCGTACTTCGCCAAGCTCCACAGAGACAGCAGTTAATCCGTTGTTAAATAGGTAGTAGTCAATGCTATTCATCGTACGGTGGATCGCAGTGAGGCCGTTGCTAAAGGCAAATACTTCAACGTCACCCAAAACCGTCCCCACACCTGAAAACCCGTTGCTGCAGTTCAGGTACTTGACACCATCAAACGACTGGCTTAGGCAATTAATGCCTGCTAACGTCACTCCAGACACCAAAGGGGCATGCAACAAAAATATTATGTATATTAGATACTTATATTTGTTCATGCTGAACCCATAGATTCCAGGTAAAAACGACTTTATAGAAAATAACGAAAGGCTCCTAATTTCGATGACTGAAATCAGGCGAAAACTTTCTCTGTTGTGGGGCGTTAGGCCATGTAAGTATTGCGGATCTAGAACACATACGACACTCTGGTGCTAACCGGATTTGGGAAATATCAAGCC
Organism: Arenicellales bacterium; assembly: GCA_030066885.1. GTDB lineage: Bacteria > Pseudomonadota > Gammaproteobacteria > Arenicellales > JAANXG01 > JAHEKE01. Next base: position 3,282 of record JASJAT010000240.1, read on the forward strand.
TATGATTTCGATCAATGAGATAGTGATGTCATGAAACGAATAATCCTGTTTATCGTGATTTTTCAACTGGCAGCCTGCGTCTCACCTCAAAAACAGGTCGCCACAACAGATGAAGCGCGGCTGGCGGCAACCCCAAACGCCGCTGTGCGCAGAACAATTACTAATTTCAGCCAATCGCTGCAGTGCATGGACGATTTATATATCCGCTATGCTGTCCCTGAAGTGTATATTGGTGCTTCCGACATCCCCGACCGGACCCAAGTAGTCAATGCGGGAACTACGGAGATGCTGATAACCGCGCTGTCTACCATGTCTTCTAAGAGCAACACGGTCCGATTCAATGTTTACGACCCTGGCAATCCGACCTCACTGACACTGCTCAAATTGCACGAGGCGCATCAGACCAGCTTTGATCTTCCAGAATTTTTTATACGCGGGGCGATAACTCAAGTCGACCGCGGGGTCGTGCAGGAACAGCAGTCGGCTGGAATTCGCTTGGAAGGTGTATTTAATGCGGCAGTCAGTAAAGATCGTGGTATTTCCATAGTATCGCTGGACATGAATATGGGAGATATCAGGACTCTGGAGATTATGCCGAGCATCAGCGCCAGTAACTCCATCGCGGTCGTTCGTACGGGTGCAGCTGGGGAGTTTGGTGGAACCATCAAAAAATTCGGTGCGTTGTTTGAAATGGATTTCACGAAAAGCGAGGGGCTGCATCACGCGGTACGTACACTGATCGAGCTCGGAAGCATAGAGCTTTTGGGTAAGTTGACGCGTGTGCCCTACTGGGAATGTCTCGATATCGAGACCACCAACCCGTTGGTACAAGAACAGGTACAGAAATGGTACGACACACTGAGTAGAAAACAATTGATCACTTTCATACAAGCCAAACTTGATGCCATTGGCTACTATGCTGGTGCTATCAATGGCACTGAGGACCAGGCCACCAAGGCAGCAATCATTGCTTATAAGCAGAACAAAAACCTTATTGCCAACAGCGACCCCGATTTTGCTTTGTATTTCAGTTTGATGTCTGATCAAACCCAACTCAATGAAGCAGTTTTAGCATCGACAGCGGTAAATATACCTGACAAAAAACAAACATCTGGGACCGAGTCAGAGACGCCTAACCGACTGGTTAAAACTGCTGTGGATCCTTTGACGATAACTTTGACAACGGATCGTGGCGACAAGCCAGTTTATCGGCAGGGTGAGCCGATGACTGTACAGGTCCAAGCATCTGTTGACGCCTACGTTTATTGCTTTTACAAGCAATGGGATGGTTCCATTATCAAATTGTTTCCCAACAGGTTCAGGCCCATAGCTAAACGACCCGCCGCGGAGGTGCTGAATATTCCAGGTGATGATCAATACACCATCGTAATGGATGCGCCCAGCGCCCAGGAACGTGTCATGTGCATTGCGTCCCAAACAGATCTTGACGATGCTTTGAGGGAATCGAAAGATCCACTTATTTTGGGTGAATTGGTTGAGAAAGACCTTGAACCTATTTCCGCGGATACTCTTGAAGGCATCTACGGTGTTTATCTCTCCACTGTTAAAACCAGACCCCTATTCCAAATCATTGATATCGAAATCAGGTGACAAACGATGGCTGAATCGTTCCGTCAGTAGCTGTTTTTTGCTTGGCGCTATCCATTAAAGCGATAGAGGAGGTGTTGACCATTAACGGATCGCTTGAGAAGACCGGTCCTGAAACATAGAGTAGAGAGGCTGAACAAACATGAGAAACAACTTTAACTGCAAAGTTTCAGAAAAAAGCAAGAGCTCAGTTTGCGAGTGTTTGGTTTGTTATCATCTCCCATTTTCACGAGCTGCGCTCGGCGCCCTAGCGTCTGGTGTGTTCCTTTTAGCACCTGTTCAGGCAGATGACTCGGAGATCCGCTATTTCGATCAGCCCCCATCCGCAGAAGCGCTAGCCGACATTTTATTTCCAACACAATACCGTTCGATCAAAGGTGATGCGGATGTGCCGGAGCAACCGAGATTCAGTGGATTTGGAATGCCAATCCAATTTGAATATGGCAGCACTATCATCATCGCCCCGTCCCTGCCGTATCTTGACTCGGTGGGAGAAATGCTGAATCTTGACGGAGTTGAAGATCGCAAGTTAATTATCGAAGGCCACACAGACAGTGCCGGCAGTCGAGAGTACAATCAGAAATTGTCAGAGTCCCGTGCCGAAGCGGTCAAACTCTATCTTATGAGCGTATTCAATATCGACCCCGATCGTCTGGTAACCGTAGGTAGAGGAGAAACCGAACTTTTCGACCGTAGAGACCCACTCGCGGCCAC
>JASJAT010000241.1 GCA_030066885.1 Arenicellales bacterium
TGGGTTATAGCTGCGTCGATCGGTGCGTCTGCTTGATCAGCGCGTTCGTACACGCAAGAGTAACGCATAGTGGTAAACAGCGGCCTTTTCACCCCCGGGCATTTGCTCAATGCATCTTCGAATCTTTGCTTGTAGGTCTCGACCTCAGAGAACGGTCGTGTCAGAGCCCAGGTCAAGATGTTGCAGCCATTGGCCACAGCCCAATCGAACGTGACCGGTGCACGAGCCGCTACCCAGATGGGGGGGTGTGGTTTCTGTAGCGGTTTGGGCGTGGAAGTAGAGACGGGAAACTTCCAGTACCCACCGTCGTGCTCATAGTCACCTTGCCATAGCGCTTTTACAGCGGGCAGCATCTCTTGCATGTATTTATAGCCTTCCTTTTGGTCGAGTCCGTTCGCCATTCGATCAAACTCCCTTTGGTAAGCGCCGCTGCCAATACCGAACTCCAAGCGACCCCCGCTATAGAGGTCCAGCAAAGCGGCTTGACCCGCTACGTTGATCGGGTGCCAGTACGGAGCAACGACTACGGCTGTGCCGAGGCGGATGCGTGATGTATGCGCCGCAAACCAGGTTAAAATCTGAAAAGGATTCGGCGCATTGGTCATTTCGAGAGCGTGATGCTCGGCTGCCCAAACACTCTCGAATCCTCCTGCATCGGCCATTTGAACCATTTCCAGGTTGTGACGAACTACTTCATCCATACCGATATCCGGTCGCATCCGTTCCATATTGATAACCAGTTGAAACTTCATCACATTTCTCTTTAGATTTTACCCGTACGGATAACAAGCCTAAATCAATTGGTCTTTGCGGTTCAAACTTTTTTAATCAATATATAAGTGGTAGTTTCTAACCACTTAAGCCATTAGACCCGAAAGGAAGCAGCAGGGATCTTGAAATCTCGCGTTAACCGCTACGAGCGCGAACAACTCTAAGATAGAACAACGATAATGTCCGAGTATTATGCTACGGTGGCTTGGCAAAGAGGTGACCAAGCCTTCGGTGACAACAAATATAGTAGGGGTCATACCTGGCAGTTTGATGGTGGCCTAACGATTCCAGCATCGCCCTCACCGCATGTGGTTCCAGCGCCGATGTCGGTGGAAGAGAACGTAGATCCGGAGGAGGCTTTTGTTGCCTCTCTGTCCAGCTGTCATATGTTGTTTTTCTTATCCATCGCCGCCAAGAAAGGTTTTGTTGTTGATGAATACGTCGACCACGCTGTAGGCATTCTAGCTAAAAACGCTTTGGGTAAGATGGCGATGATTAAAGTCACGCTGCGACCCAACATCATATATTCAGGCGATAAACAACCGACGAACGAAGAGCAGGACAACATGCACCACCAAGCACACGATTTGTGCTTTATTGCGAATTCAGTAACAACCGAAGTCGAAGTAGCACCTGAATCCTAGGGATTGAATACTTAACGATAAGAAAGAACGAATGAGCCTACGCTTACCTAGTGCCAAAAAGATTGAGGCTTTCTCGCTCGAACCGGGCACCATAATTTCCGATAAATACGAAGTTATAGCCCCTCTCGGCCAAGGCTGGGAGGGGGAGGTTTACTTAATAAAAGAGTTGTCCACTGGTATAGAACGTACAGCGAAGTTCTTCTTTCCCAACCGAAATGTGAAAGACAAAAACCTGCGTTCTTATGCTCGGAAATTGCATAAGCTGCGTACCTGTCCAATAGTAATTCACTACCACACCCAAGACGTGGTCAATATTCAAGGCACGAGTGTCTCGTTTCTCATATCGGAGTATGTCGAGGGAGAGTTACTGTCCGCGTTCCTCGCACGCCAACCCGGTAAACGGCTCAGTCCCTTTGCAGCGACCCACCTCCTTTTCGCGTTGGCGCAAGGCATGCAGTGTGTCCACAAGTTAGGCGAATATCACGGTGACCTCCATACGGAAAATATCATAGTTCAACGATTTGGCTTGAATTTTGAGCTCAAGCTCTTAGACATGTTCTATCGCGGTGCCTCTCGCTATGAATACATGCAGGACGATCTGGTAGATCTAATACATGTGTATTACGAAGCATTGGGTGGCAGAAAATACTATTCACGCCAGCCGGCACCTGTAAAAAATATCTGTTGTGGCCTAAGGCGCACGCTGATCGTGAAGAAGTTTCGTTCGGTTCGCCGTTTGTGCGCCCATATCGAATCTATGCACTGGTAACTAAAAAGCACTAATGCCCGAATTTCGATGCTATATCGATAGCAACACTGATCTACCCGAGGCCAAGGTGTTGAACACGCGAGAAGTAGTGGTCTACAGCACGCGCTCACCCGAAAAAGACAAAGGTAATGAAGATAGCGTAGCGTGGATTGTGTGGCCAGATGCGTTGTTGTTGGCCATTGCAGATGGAGTAGGAGGCCAACCTGCTGGCGGGGACGCATCTATGCTGACCATTAAACTCCTGATCGAATGTTTTCGTGAAATAGACGGGGAACAAATCAGTTTAGATGCATTTCGGGACGGGGTATTGGATACATTCGAACGAGCCAATCGAGAAGTGCAGGATATGGGTGTTGGCTCTGGAACAACATTGACCGTTGTAACCGTGTCAGAGCGCGACGCTCGCGTATTCAGTGTGGGTGACTCGAGCACTTTGATCTGTGGTAGCAAGGGTAAAGTGAAGTTTGTTAACACACCCCACTCCCCAACGGGTTATGCCATAGCCGCTGGTGTTTTAGATGAAAATGACGCTTTGCACCACGAGGAACGACATCTCCTGTCCAACCTGGTGGGTTCGACGGAGATGCATATTGATATTGGACCGATATTGAAACTTTCGACTCAAGACAGAATTCTCGTGGCGAGCGACGGCTTGTGGGACAATATGTACCTGGAGGAAATCGTCGACGTAGTGCGAAAAGGGTCCATATACAGAGCAGCGAATTTTTTACAAAAAACCTGCCGCAATCGTATGCTGGATAAAGAAAAAAAACTGCCGAGTCACGCTGACGACTTGAGTTTTATTGTTGCGCGGAGCGTAAAACCCGCGGAAACAGCGGGACCGCAAACATCGTTGGCCGACGACCCGAGTCAACAAGACCTTTTTTTCTAGTTTAAACCGGGAACAGTATACTTTTTAAGATCAACACGTACTGTAGCTACTGATCTTAAAAAGTATACTGTCCCCGGTTGTTAGGTAGGCATGTCTGGGATCAAGAAAAGTTGTGACGTCGTTGTTGTAGGAGCAGGCATCGTCGGTTGCTCTGTGGCGCATGCGCTGGTGGGGAAGGGACTTACTGTCGTGTTGACTGACGCCGGGGCTGTCGGAGGGGGGACCACCTCGGCGAGTTTCAGTTGGGTTAATGCAACTTCAAAAGTCAACGATGAACCCTATTTTTACTTTAACGCTGAAGGTGTCCGTCTCTATCACGATATGGTGGAGGAGTGGGGTCCCAAGCTCACTGGTATTCATCAAACCGGTGTGATCGCGTGGTCCAGCGCCAATGATACAGCAAGAACGAAAGAGCTCAGACAGAACGCGAAATTACTCAACCGTTGGGATTACCCTGCCGTTTGGGTGGATCACAAAGATCTGGCGCAACTCGAACCTAAAATATCCTTTGAGGATTCTGCCCAAGGTTATTTTGTCGAAAATGATTGCTGGATAGATGTTGATTTGTTTTTACAGTTCTTAACGAGACAGTTGCACCAAGCCGGTGCTCAAATCATGGAATATTGTCCGGCACTTGAGCTGATTGCAACTGAAGAAGGAAAGGTCCTGGGCGTAGAGACAACACAAGGTAGAGTATCGTGTGGATCGTTGGTATTGGCAACAGGTGTACACAGTCCACAAGTACTCAGTCAAATAACCGGACATGAGGGCTTTGCCTCTCGTTTTCCTCTACAGCAAGCACCCGGATTACTTGTTCTTACGCCGCCCGGTGGTCCGGCGTTGGTGCATCGTGTCATTTATTCCTCTGACAGTTCAGGCCTGCACATGCGTGATGCGGGTCAAGGTAGGTTGCTGTTAGCCGCTGACGATACAGATGGTCTGGTGTCCGAAAACGGTTCTGTAGACACCGCAACCCAGGCTGCAAAACTACTGCTGGAACGAACAAAGCAGCTCATCTCCGAATGCAAGGGAGTCGAATCGATCGAACAATGTCAGATCAAAGTCGGCGTCAGAGGTGTGCCGAACGACGGTCGATCGATAGCCGGACCTGCCTTGTCAGCCGATGGCCTATACCTCGCCATTACCCACAGCGGTGTCACGTTGGCCCCCATAATCGGGCAACTAATTGCGAGCTGTGTAGAGACTGGGGTAGTCCCGGAACAGCTTGTACCCTTTAGTCTGGATCGATTTGATACCTTTATTTAGAGTGAATCTAAATAGATTGAAGGTTTTGCCGCAGTCGTTCCCATGGAACACAGTCACAGATCCATCTCTTATGGGCTTTAGGTGAGTATGGCTTGAATACCAGTCAATTTAGGTTGTCGGCGTTATTCAGCGCTTTTGTTTGCATCGACCCTAAAAATTGAATTAAGGTAAGCTCCTACAAAACAATAACGGTATGACACCAAAGGAGAAATATGGCCGAATCGGCCATAGTAGTCGAAGATCTCCATAAGAGCTTCGGGACTCTTGACGTACTCAAAGGTGTCTCTTTGAGCGCTGAAGAGCACGAAGTGGTTTCTATTCTGGGCAGTAGTGGGTCTGGGAAAAGTACCTTTTTGCGTTGCATTAACCTCCTCGAAACACCTACATCGGGTAACGTGTACGTGCGTGGTGAGTTGATTAAGATGCATACCAAGCGCGGTGAGATCGTACCCGTAGATCAAAAACAGGTTGATCGCATTCGATCTAAGGTTGCCATGGTGTTTCAGCAGTTTAATCTATGGTCGCATATGACGGTGCTGCAAAATGTCATCGAGGCACCTGTTCATGTTCTGAAAATACCCAAGTCGGAAGCGGCCGAACGAGCCGAGTCGGTATTGAAAAGAGTAGGTTTGCTGGACCGCAAAGACTACTACCCAGCGCACCTGTCCGGTGGACAACAACAGCGTGCAGCTATCGCTCGCGCCCTGGCTATGGAGCCGGACGTCATGTTGTTTGATGAGCCGACATCTGCATTGGATCCTGAATTGGTTGGAGAAGTCCTTCGCGTGATGCGCAGTCTAGCAGAGGAGGGGCGTACCATGTTGGTGGTGACCCATGAGATGGGATTCGCCAAGGAAGTCTCGAGCAAGGTCATGTTCCTGCATGAAGGCAGGGTTGAAGAGAACGGACCGCCAAAACAGGTGTTTGAGAATCCGAGCTCCGAACGATTTAGACAGTTTTTAGCGGGAACCCTGAAGTAAAGGTTCCTTGGTAGGCTTTGGACGATTCGCTTGATGCGTATCGTTCAGTTTGGTAACAACAACAGGTTGAATAGAGGATGAGTCATGCGAAAACTTCTTAGTGTTTTTATTACAGCCGCCGTGCTGTTATTCAACTCCAACATTTCGATGGCAGGAGACAAAGTCAGGATAGGTGTGGAAGGCGCTTATCCACCTTTTAGTTGGGTTGAAGCCGACGGTCAATTGAAAGGCTTTGACATCGATATCGCAATGGCGCTATGCAAGCAGATGG
>JASJAT010000242.1 GCA_030066885.1 Arenicellales bacterium
GTCATTCCCGCGTGCCTTTAGCGGGAATCCAGTCTCTTATGTCAATAGATTCCGGCTAACGACATGCCGGAATGACGATGGTCTGGGCAGAGGATCATCTACCAAGCTGCTCTAGAATCTTCTGCCAAACTTCATCGACACTTATCTTGGCGATCAGACTTTGGTCCGAACCCAGGTGGCGGTAATAACCTAGTTTACCGAGACCCTCTGAGGTCGGTGGGCGAACCACGCTGTCGTGCCTTTTATAAGGTCCGACCAGGGTGGGGTCAGTCGGGCCGTAGATACAGACAGTAGGTCGATTGAAACCCACCGCCGCATGGGCCACCGCAGAGTCGTTGCAGAGCACTAGTGCGGTTCGTTCGATCAGCGCCATCAGCTGGCCAACCGTAGTGGTAGGAGCGATTACCGCGTCCGACGGCAATGCCTCCAGCAACGGCCGGATATAGTCCCGCTGGTACGGCGCATGGGCGACCACCAGCCGGGTTCCAGCGATATCAGCGTCGATCAAGCGTCGGCCGATGTCGGCAAACCGGTCGATGGGCCAGCACTTGGACAACCATTCTGACGTTGGTCCCAGACAAGTAAAAGATTGGTTCGCCCAGCCCTGCGAGCGCAGCAAGGCGTCACACCATTGCCGGTCTTTTTCGCCGACATAGAGGCTGGCGTCTTCGCACGGCGTGCAGCTTTCCGCCTGCAGCAGGCCCAACAATCGATCGACGTGATGTAAAGAGGCATCGACATAGTGGCGGCGGTTGTATCCGAGCCAGGCAAACTCTCGAGCGTTGGCGAATCCTACTCGATTGGGGGCAGCCGTCAATCGCGTAATCAAACCCGAGCGTGCCAGTCCCTGCAAGTCGAATACCCAATCATAAGTACGCTCACGAATTGAGCGCATCCAGACCCGAAGCCTTTTCATCAACTCAGGTTTGCGCCAGGCATGGCGGAAGTCCCGGCGGGCAAAACCTATCACTTCATTCAAGGCGGGGTGGTAACGCAGAGCATCTTCGAATCCTTCCGGCACAATACAGTCGATTCTGGCTTCCGGTGCCTTTTCTCGAAGCGTCACTAAAGCGGGAGCGGTCCTGAACACATCGCCAAGGGCGGACGGCCGCACGACCAGGATGTTTGTCATCCCGGCCAAACTAGTCGAATGGATTTGTGTGCAGTTTGCTTTCGAGGAGCAACCACAAATTAAACATATTGGCGCCGTTTTATATCAGCAAGTATTTGCTGCGCGTATCCTACACCCGGGAATGGATAGGGGAAAATAAATCTGTGCTCCATGCTAATATGGTGTTTTGTCAATGAACCTATTGACTATCGTTGCGCACACATAAACCTGAAATAAGAAAGCGAAATCCTGAGCTGACCAAAGTGGAGATATTACGAGCTGCCAGGGAGGTCGAAACAGCTGGCTATCAGGGTTTTCACGAAGTTGAAATATTTTCCGAGTACAATTGGTGGAAGCGAAACCCCGACGAAGTGATGCAAGTAATAATCGAACGTGTCGAAGCCTATGTCTGATTTATGTACGCTTTCAGGTAGGTTGCTGGACACATAGTCTAAATCGGGCCAGTTATGTGCTAGTGGTTTTACCGGATATTATTGTACTTTGGGTAAGATGAGGACCATCTGCCTGCTCGCTCAAAAAGGCGGTACAGGGAAGACAACGCTATGCCTTCATCTCGCTGTGTTGGCCGATGAACTAGGGCGCAACGTTGCTGTCATCGATATTGACCCCCAAGCGAGTGCGCGTGCATGGAAGCGCCGCAGGCAAAGTGATTCTCCCAAAGTGGTTGGCTGTGATGCTCGCGACTTGAGCAAGCTATTGGGGAAACAAGAACGGAAAGGCAGGGACATACTATTTTTGGATACGGCCCCACACAGCAGCCGCGACGCTGCCATGGCTGCTGCGGCGGCAGACCTGGTGCTTATTGTGAGTCGACCCGCTATCTTGGATCTTGAAGCGATTGGCGAATCAGTGAAAATTGTCAAGAAGCAGGGAAGTCGAAGTGCGGTGGTACTCAATGCCTGCCCGCCACCACACCGTGGCGAAGAAACCGCGATCGTCGCTGAGGCACGCGATGCTTTGCATGTCTACGGCCTTCCGGTGTCACCGACGTCTGTTTCGCAACGTGCTGCGTTTAGTCACGCACTTATTGACGGGCGCGCCGTAACAGAATTTGAGAATGAAGGAAAAGCGGCAGGAGAGATAAGAAATCTGTGGAATTGGATCGAGACACAATGGTGAGAGAATTATGAGTAAACGCGGACGTATAACCCTAGACCCCGATGTAGAAATCGAAGCGGATCAGGAGTCGGAAGCAGCTGTTGCGCCGGAGCCAGAGGTCCATGCACAAAGTACTGTCATTCATGGGAACAGTACTCGTAGCATGGTCGATGCAGCCAAAAAAATGCTAACTACCGGCACTATCGTTAAAACTGTACTCGCCGGGCTGGCCGTTGTTTCATTAGTAATATTGTGGAAAAACAAAAGGCCTTGAACAATTGAGTCTTTGTGCTGTCGAACGTTGTTTGCAGTAAGGCTGGATTGCTCTTGAATGCACTATCCGTTATCCAGGGTGAACATCGTAATCTCGGTTTGACCTTGGTATGTTTTGAATCCCTATTGCGAGACTGCAAAGCCCAACGACGCGAGCCCGATGTTGTTCTATTTCGTGCGATACTGACTTACGTCGACACGTTTCTCAATCGGTTCCACCATCCGAAAGAGGATGACTATCTATTCCCCACTCTGTATCGACGTTATCCTGCTGCTGAAACACTTATCGAAAAACTTCAAAACGATCATCACAACGGTATCAAGTTCACTCAAAAGCTAAGTGATTCATTAACGTTGTTCGAATCGAACAATACACATTTTAATAATTTCCACGACGCTGCTTTGAACTATATCCAGGCAGAACGGCGTCACATCGGTAAGGAGGAGGCGGAGCTATTACCTTTAGTCCAAGAGCATTTGACAGAATCTGACTGGAAGTCAATCGATAAAGTTTTTGCCAACAATAACGATCCAATGTTTGGTGAAAAACCAAAACAAAGTTACAAACGGTTGTCTGGTTTGATTACCAATGTGTGTATTTTTGGTAGTCCTCTTTTGTAGGACTGGACGACATATCGCCACAACGACTCCGTCCAATGCGAGGACGCCGCGGCGTGGCAATCTAATAAGTTTTAAAGAATAAAGTTAAAAGTTTAAAGAACCCCCCTTCTTAACAGATTGCTACGATTCTGATATTTAGCTTTCAACTTTTAACTTTGTACTTTTAACTTTATTTTCGTGACAACGCAGTAAAGCAGCCATAAAGGCCGTTACAGCATTGCGCAAACGGCTCGTAGCGAAGTTTTTCGGCGGTATCTTCCGGGGTGTGGTAATAGCGATAGCGGTAGAAAGCTGTGTCCGTAATCATGAAGGCACGATAATGTTGTTTCCAAAAGGATAAATGATCGCTCCAGGAGACGCCCGGAATCCAGCTAAAAGTGGCGACATGTTCAATGGGAAATTTAGAACCGCGGAGAAAGGCACGCGCGGCTTGACGCATCACCCTGCGCGAACGCAGATTAGAAACGAAGCTGATGAAATTCCCTCGATCGGGATAAAAGTATCTAAATAGTGGTGGATACCGCTGACTTCCCACCGTATCGCTGTAGTAGCCGATGGTTTCCAGCGAAACCATAAAGCGAATCTTATCGCCGCGTTGGCGCGCCGATTTGGCATAGACAGCACTGCCCATTTGCCCCCAGGAGAAAAACGGTGGCTCTTCATTGACAAAGGCGATAAATCGAACGGTAACCTTAGGATTGGTTTGTGCAAACAACTTTGAGAGCTCCAAAAGGGCCGCGACACCGCTACCGTTATCATTGGCTCCTGGACAACCCTTTACGGAATCATAGTGGGCACCGACCAGAATCATCTCTTCTGGTGCACTGTTGTTCGGACATGTGATTTCAAGATTGGCGCACTGGATGCCAATCACATTGTAGGCATTGCGCGCGACCGAATACCCCTGTTGCTGCCAAGTCCGGGTAATATATTCCTCGGCGGCGTGTAGAGCCTGCGGTCGAAACACATTTCGCTCACCGATATCCGATGCGAGTGTATAGACATGTTTCCGGAGATCATTTGGTGTTACTTCTGAATTCACCATCACCGAGCCTTAATCGAGAGAGAAAGGACATTAGCGCACAATGACGCGCAATCCTACACAAGGTATGACAGTTTTAACCTGTTCACCGGGGCCAATCATCCAAACGGTGTGCGAGCAGGATCGGCGGCTGTTGTTGTTTGGGCCCCCTGGAATCGGTAAGTCTACGCTGGCGTCACAGCTGGCCCATGTTTTGAGCACTGCCAACCGGGAGTGTTGGTGTGTCAGTGCGGATCCGGGGTTACCTGGTTTTGGTGTGCCAGGTGCCATCACCCTGGGCAAATGGGAGGCTGATGACTGGCACGCCAAAGAGTATGTGGCTTTGTGCACATTGGACGCAGGTCGATTCCGTTTGCCACTCGTATCCGCTGTACAAAGCCTCACGCAGTACCTATTGAATGGCATGTTTCTAATCGATGGGCCAGGTGTGGTTCGCGGCGTGGCTGGGCGAGAACTATTGACAGGAATAGTCGAAGCGACAAATGCCGACGCAGTTCTGGCGCTAACCGCACCGGATCGATCACCGCCGTTATTGGATGAGTTACGAGCACTGAATCTGGATGTGTTCCTGGTCCACGCAGCAGCAGGAGCGAAACGCCCGGGTAAGCGGATTCGAGCGCGGCTACGCACCGCAAAGTGGGATGCCTATCTAACCAAATCGGTTGAGCAGAAGTTCGACCTACGCAAAACAAATGTTATTGGCACACCACCACCGATCGATGAAACAAGCGTCTGGGTTGGACGTCAGGTGGGCTTGTTGCGGCACAACCAAACCTTGACCATGGGTGAGGTGAAGCGATTGGATGGTGAGCTGCTGACAGTCGTACTGCCGGAGCATGTTGCCGACACCGATACCATTTTAGTACGTGATGCGCTGCGTACTGTTGATAGTTTGATTGAAACAGCAGCGCCGTTTCTCTCTGAACCCATTAAGTATCTCCCACCGGTGGATGTACTGCCCGGGATTGAGCAGAGTAGCGGACCGAGAGTAGTCGCTCGGGTCGGACAGGTTGATGTCAGTCTTCCCAACGGCGTATTCGGTGACCCCCACCTACATCTGCGGTTGCGTCATCAGGGGCGCAGTTTGCTTTTCGATTTAGGTGATGGCGCACGCTTGCCGGCGCGACTCGCCCATCAGGTGACCGACGTGTTTATCAGTCATGCCCATATGGATCATATCAGTGGCTTCAACTGGTTTCTGCGCTCACGTCTGGGTGAACCTGCGGCGTGTCATCTATATGGTCCACCGGGATTGGTAAAGCATATAGAAGGCTTCATCCAATGCTATTTATGGGACCGAATCGGTGACCAGGGTCCAGTCTTTGAAGTTGCGGAACTGTACGATGATCACCTGCGAAGATACCGGATCCAGCCAGGTGGTCCACCTTGTGAGCGAAAAGACGATCTGCCGGTGGTCGATGGGGTCTTGCACGAAGAAGTTGGATTTCGTGTTCGGGCGGCGGT
>JASJAT010000057.1 GCA_030066885.1 Arenicellales bacterium
AGACAAGGTGCGAAAGAAATCCGAAGGCCTGTCCGTTTTTCTGGTCGACTTAAGGGACGCATCTCCAGCTGAATTGCAGGTCAACCCCATTCAAACCATGATGAACCACGAAACCAACCAACTCTTCTTCAACAAGCTTCGGGTTCCAAAGGAGAACTTGATCGGGGAAGAGGGGAAGGGGTTTCGCTATATTCTGGATGGTATGAATGTCGAAAGGGTCCTTATAGCGGCGGAGTGTATCGGTGACGGCTATTGGTTTATCCAGCGTGCCGTTGAATACGCCGGAGAGAGGGTTGTATTCGGTCGTCCTATCGGTCAGAACCAGGGCATTCAGTTTCCTATCGCGCGGGCGTACGTCAACACAAGAGCGGCTGATCTCATGCGGTACCAGGCAGCGGATCTGTTCGACCGTGGGGAGTCATGTGGGGCTGAAGCCAACATGTCTAAGCTGTTGGCGGCGGACGCCTCGTGGGAGGCTGCCAATGTTGCTGTACAGACGCACGGGGGCTACGGCTTTGCTAGAGACTACGACATCGAGCGCAAGTTTCGCGAAACCCGGTTGTATCAGGTTGCCCCTATTTCGACCAACCTGATTTTGTCCTACGTGGGTGAACATGTTTTAGGGTTGCCCAGGTCATATTGATGTCTTTGTTACAAGGCGTCACGGTGGTTGCTTTGGAGCAAGCGGTGGCTGCACCGTTAGCGTCAAGGCACCTGGCCGATTGGGGCGCGCGAGTCATTAAAATCGAACGACCCGGTAGCGGTGACTTTGCACGCCACTACGACCAGACCGTACATGGACTCTCAAGTCATTTTGTTTGGCTCAATCGATCCAAGCAAAGCCTGACATTGGATGTGAAAACTAGAGCTGGGAAAGAGGTTTTTTCCAGGTTGTTAGAGGGTGCCGATGTCTACATACAAAACTTGGCCCCGGGTGCGGTCGATCGTCTAGGGTTCGGCGCGCAGCGGCTTCGCGGTGATTATCCGACGTTAGTTGTCTGCAATGTATCCGGTTATGGTGACAGCGGGCCGTATCGAGATAAAAAAGCTTACGACTTGCTAGTGCAGGCGGAAACCGGATTGTTGTCGATTACCGGCACCGAAGAAAGTCCCTCTAAAGCGGGTATATCGATCGCTGATATCGCCGCCGGCATGTATGCATACAGCGGGATTCTTGCCGCCTTGTTGCGCCGTGCCCAAAGTGGGGAAGGCAGCGTAGTCGATGTATCCCTTTTTGATGCCTTGGCGGAATGGATGTCTTACCCAGCCTATTTCACCGGTTATGGGGGTACCGCGCCGGCTCGAACCGGAGCACACCACGCTACAATTTCTCCCTACGGGCCAGTTACCGCGAGCGACGGACGGACTGTCCTTATCGGACTGCAAAATGAACGGGAATGGGCGACATTCTGCCGTCATGTTCTACTGCGCGAAGAGCTCATCGAGGACAGCCGGTTTAGGAACAACAGTGTACGCAACGCACACCTCACGGAATTGGAAGAGGTTACGGCTGAGGTGTTGGCAAGGATTGACTCGGAGCAATTGGTGAAGCGGCTCGAGGCCGGGGGTATCGCTTATGGGCGTATGAATACTATGCAAGAGTTTTGTGAACATGCTCAACTGTTGGCACGGAGACGATGGATCGAAATCGGGTCTCCAGCCGGCCCCATACGGGTGTTGCTTCCCCCGGTCAAAGTGGAAGGAGAGGACGTTTTTATGGGTGCAGTCCCTGACATCGGTGAGCACACTGATTTGATATTGGATTCATTAGGATATAGCGAAAGGGAAATCAAAGAGCTGAGAGATAGCAACGTAGTTTAATAAGTTTTTGCTGAAAAACTCTCGCTAGGACGCCAAGCTTTGATCGTTTTACAGAGCGGGTATTTTTACCTTAGCGCGCTTTGCGCCTTTGCGAGAGAACAATAGAACCTCAAGGAAAAAACCCGAGGCGTGTCGATGGGGTAAAAATCTGTACAAATCGGTTTGCACCTTTTTAATCGTATTTTGCCTCGCGCCGATTCGCGGCGAGGGCGCCGGTCCTACAGGCTCTTTGACACTAGTGCTTCCAAGCTTGACTGCAGATCGCCATACCCGGTGTGACGGTGTTCGAATTCCAAACCTAATCGCTCAGCCGCTTTCTTCGCTTTTTCTTTTATTTCGGTGTTTTGGGTTTGTGATAGATATACCACTCTTTTGTAGTTGGCAAACATCATGGACTGAAGTTCAGGGTGTTTGTCCAGACCGAAACCGCGAATAATAATTCGATCAAAATGCTGGGCCAGATAGTCGGTCAAATACAGCGTGCCCAGCTCTGCTTCCGACAATTCACTGAATACTTTGGATGTTGCAAAAAACTCATAACAGTGCGCACCTGGTAGACGCTCGATGTTATCTTCCTGTTCTAGTAACGTGTCCAGATGCCCACCGGTTCCGCAGTCGGCGTAACCGATAAAAATGCGGTTGTAATGGGGCCGCGCTTTTTCTATTTGCTGTTTAACGGCACCAGTTATTTTATCCGGCGTATTGTGCAGATCGGCACGCAGGCACTGGACGTCGACGTGTTCCCAATTGTTGAACCGCCGTAACATCGTGATCTCGTGGGCTAATGCCCCACAAGCAATGATAAGGATCGAATCCCGCGTGTTCATGATCTCTGAACGTCAGCAAATATCGCAATGTACGCCCCTTTTTTTAGGCTGTCACTCTGTATTACTCTAGCCCGCATATTGCACCAAGGCGGCCGTGTATTGCATTTAAGTTCCTAAATATCGACCAAAATTAACTCAATGCTTGATCCTTCGATGAGTATGGGTTGTGTTAGTGGTCGGCCTACCCCGGCCCTGGCTGGTCCAGTCCTGTTTGGACTTGAGCTTCACTCAAGCCATAGCTACGGCTATGCTTTGAGTTCCAGCCCGGCGTCCAACCAACCCTGTCCTGCGCCATCATCCGGGGTCCTGATGCAATATGCGGGCCCGCGCGGCTATATGACGGCAAAGGAAGAGTAAAACTGAGTCTTTATGCTTCTTACTTAGGTATAGTCTCGAGCAAATTGGGTGATGAGAACGCAGCCACGTTGATGGGAGAAGGTCTATGCACTTTGGGTTGACGCATGAACAGGAAATGGTAGTTGATACGGTTCGCAAGTTTGTGGAAAAAGAACTGTATCCACTAGAGCAGGAGCTTGAGCAAACCGGGGGGTTGCCCCTTGAAATTGGCAAGGAGATTCAGCGCAAGGTCCTCGACCTGGGATTTTATGCGCCCAATATGCCAGAAGAATACGGCGGTGGTGGATTGGATCACCTCACGTTCACTTTGTTGGAGCGGGAGCTGGGACGTACGTCGATGGGACTTTCAGTATGGTGGGGTCGACCTTCGAACATACTCTGTGCCTGCAATCCCCAACAACGCGATCAATACCTGACACCAACCATTACCGGTGAGAAGATGGATGCTTTGGCTATGACGGAACCGGACGCTGGTTCTGATGTTCGTGGTATGAAGTGTTTTGCTAAACGTGATGGTGGTGACTGGATCATCAATGGCACCAAGCATTTCATCAGTCACGCTGACATTGCAGACTTCATCATCGTTTTCGTGGCAACTGGGGAGGAGGAAACATCCCGTGGGACAAAGAAACGCATCACTTGTTTTTTAGTTGATAAAGGGACGCCTGGATTCGAGGTGCGCAAGGGTTACAACTCCGTATCACACCACGGCTACCATAACTGCATCTTGTATTTTGATAATTGCCGTGTATCTAACGACCAGATCCTGGGAGCGGAGGGACAGGGTTTTGAAGTCGCTAACGAATGGCTGTATGCAACACGGATTTCAGTGGCGGCGTTTTGCGTGGGCCGTGCTCGACGTGCATTCGATCATGCCTTGCAATGGGCGGCGCAACGCAAACAATTTGGGCAGACCATCGGTCGCTTTCAGGGGGTGTCATTCAAACTGGCGGATATGATTACGGAGATCGATGCTGCTGACTGGTTGACGTTAGCCTCGGCCTGGCGCTTGGACCAGGGTTTAGACGCCAATCGTGAAATCGCCAGCGCCAAAGTCTATGCATCCGAGATGTTGGCCAGGGTTACTGATGAGGCGATTCAGATTCATGGCGGCATGGGCTTGATGGATGATCTGCCTTTAGCCCGATTCTGGCGCGATGCGCGCGTCGAGCGGATCTGGGACGGCACCAGTGAAATACAACGCCATATTATTTCACGCGAGCTGCTAAGACCACTCGGTTCGTGAACAGACTCCAGCGTTTATTGCGACCGCGATCCATAGCGGTGTTCGGTGGTTATTTTGCTGAAGCGGTTATCCGGCAATGCGATCGTATGGGATACGACGGAGAGATCTGGCCGGTACATCCCGAACGGGAACAAATTCTTAACAGACCTTGTGTGCGGCGAGCGGAGGATTTGCCTGCTGCACCCGATGCTGCTTTCGTTGGCATCAACCGCAACGCAACTATCGGCATCGTACAGGCGCTGGCCAACATGGATACCGCCGGGGCTGTGTGTTATGCCTCCGGTTTCAAGGAAGTCGGTGATGAAGGTGTAGAGCTGCAGGAACAGTTAATCGCGGCGGCGGGAGATATGCCCATATTGGGTCCAAATTGCTATGGCTTCATTAATTATCTGGACGGCGCTTTGTTGTGGCCAGATGTGCATGGCGGTAAGCGTATTGATCACGGCGTGGCGTTAATCAGCCAATCGAGCAATGTAGGGATCAATTTGACTATGAGTCAACGCGGTGTGCCGCTGGCATATATGGTTACAGTTGGAAATCAAGCGGTCGTCGGATTACACGAGATTGTCCGGGCCTTGTGTGATGACGATCGGGTTACAGCCATCGGAATGTACGTGGAAGGTATATCTGATGGCCAAGCGTTCTCATCGGCAATACACTATGCCCACGCCAAGGGTGTTCCCGTTGTCGTACTAAAGACAGGTCAAACCCACGCCGCAACCGAACTTGCGTTGAGTCATACCGCATCCTTGTCTGGTGTCGACGCGGTCATAGATGAATATTTTAAGCGTCTAGGTATCGCGCGGATTCATTCGATCCCTGTCCTGTTGGAAACACTGAAAATATTACATGTGACAGGGCCACTCAGCGGTCGTGACATTGTGAGTATGTCGTGTTCGGGTGGTGAAGCATCCATCATGTCGGATACGGCTAAGGACAAAGACGTCTGTTTTCGTTCTTTCACGGAAGCCGATAAAAGCCGTATCAAGGAAACCGTAAATCCGCTTGTCAATGTTTCCAATCCTTTCGACTATCACACCTTCGATTGGGGTAAAGGCGAGCGCCTGGAAAAAACCTTTACCGCAGTCATGCAGAGTGGGTTCGATTTAACCTGCCTGGTGTTGGATTTCCCCCGTCCCGATGCTGGGTCGTTAGCACAATGGGATCTGGCTTGGCAAGCCTTAGCAAATGCAGCAAATAAAACTGAATCTAAGGCAGCGGTGGTCGCTACCTTACCCGAATGCTTGCCCGAGGCGGAATGTGAGCGGTTGATCAAGGCCAGTATCGTCCCCTTGCACGGTGTCGACGAAGCACTGAGCGCAATAGAAGCCGCTGTGTTCAGCGGCCAGCACTCTCCGCAGGAGGTAATACTGGCCCCGCCCACAAAAGGTTCCCCAAGCAACTTAAACGAGTGGCAGGCAAAAAAACTACTGAGCGAATACGGTATTGCCGTACCGGAACACGCGTACTGTCGAACCGTGGAGGATGCGCTGGATCTGTGGCGACGCGTCAAGCAACCTATTGTGATGAAGGCGATCGGAGGGACATTGTTGCACAAGACAGAAACGGAGGCGGTGATACTCAATCTCGAATCGGAACGGGCGATTGATCAGGCATATAAAAAACTGGTGGATAAAGGAGATGGTGGGGTGCTGGCTGAGGTGATGATACGTGATGGTATAGCCGAGTTGATCGTGGGTGCCGCGCGTGATCCTGTTGTTGGTCTACATCTTCTGGTCGGGGTCGGCGGCATATTCACCGAGGTTGTGAAAGATTCGATGATTATCTTATTACCCACAGAACGAGAGGAAATAGAGCAGGCCATTAACGGTTTATATTTGGCCCCCATTTTAAAAGGCTGGCGTGGCGGGCCTGTGGCTAACGTCGATGGGGTGATCGATACTGTATTGCGGGTTCAAGCATTCGTGCAGGCACACATAGACGCTTTGCATGAACTCGATATCAATCCACTGATCGTAAATAGAGAAGGTGCTGTCGCCGTGGATGCCATGATCCGTCTTAGTCGATAAGGAGTATTTGTATGAGCGATCCCATCGAAGTTAACAAACAAGAGCCAATCTTGGAGATCACCATTAACCGTCCGAAAGCCAATGCGATAGATGCTGCCACCAGTCGAATCATGGGCAATGTGTTCGCGGATTTCAGAGATGACCCGGCGTTTCGAGTTGCCATTGTAACCGGTCACGGCTCGAAATTTTTCTGCGCCGGCTGGGACTTAAAAGCAGCCGCAGAAGGGGAGGCGCCAGATTCCGACTATGGCGTAGGTGGTTTTGGTGGCATGCAGGAACTGCCCGATTTGAACAAGCCAATCATTGCGGCAATCAATGGCATGGCCGTGGGCGGGGGCTTCGAAATTGCCTTGTCTGCAGATCTGATTGTGGCGGCCGACCATGCGAGCTTTGCATTACCCGAAATCAATGCAGGTACGTTGGCCGATGCAGCCACCGTTAAGGTACCACGGCGCATGCCTTACCATGTTGCGATGGAGCTGTTATTCACCGGGCGTTGGATGGACGCAGCAGAGGCCCTGCGCTGGGGATTGGTAAACAAGGTTGTGCCGGTGGACACGCTGCTTGAAGAGGCTCGAGCACTTGCCCAATTGTTGGCAGAAGGTCCGCCTTTGGTTTTCGCTTGTATCAAGGAAGTTGCACGGGAGACACAGGGGATGAGTTTTCAACAAAGCATGGACATGATCAACAAGCGAAAATTTCCTACTGTGGATCGTTTATATTCCAGCGAGGATCAACTCGAGGGAGCGCGGGCTTTTGCCGAGAAACGCAAACCTATTTGGCAAGGAAAATAATAACCTTGATGAATCTGTTGTATCGCGGCGAGGGCGCCGCTCCTATCAATACAGGTATGCAAACCCAAAGTATGTCGACAAGACGAATATTTATGGCTCAAAATAGTTCTATCCTAGCTGATCGCCATATCACCTCGCGCCGATTCCAAATCGCTTCGAGAAGATGGCCAAACGCTTACTAAAAGAAAACAGCAGCAGTGTCTTTCTTATCAGCACTGCTTGTCTGCTGTTATTACTGTCCTTTGGTTATCGATCCGGATTTGGACTGTTTGTTAAACCTATTACGGAGGCAAATGACTGGGGTCGGGAAGTTATATCCATCGCTTTAGCTATTCAGAATTTATTCTGGGGTATTGTTGCTGTGTTTGCAGGGGGCCTGGCAGACCGTTTCGGTAATGTAAGAGTCGTAGTCGTTGGAACGGTTTTGTATGCGTTGGGTATGTTCTTGATGGCAGGTGTCGATAGCCCTTGGCTACTGCATACCTCCGCAGGTATTCTGGTCGGTGCTGGAGTGGGAGGAACATCATTTGGCATTATCTTACCAGCCATGGCCCGCGCAGTTGGTGAGGAAAGACGGCAATGGGCGCTTGGGCTGGGTACTGCTGCCGGTTCTTTAGGTCAGTTTGCGGTGGTGCCCATGGCACAATCGCTGATCTCGAGCTATGGTTGGGTGAGTGCGCTCCATATCTTGTCTGCGTCGTGTTTACTCATGGCGTTGTTGGCCATCCCGCTAGCTCCTTATTCAGGCAAGCAAGAATCCGAACAGAAACACATTAACCAAAGCTTGTCAGAGGCGCTGTCTGAAGCGATGCGCCACAGCTCCTATGTGTTTTTGTTATTGGGATTTTTTGTTTGCGGCTTCCACGTCGCTTTTATCACCGCACACATGCCCGCCTTTCTATCTGACGCGGGCTTCGAACCCTGGGTAGGTGCATGGAGTATATCGATCATTGGACTGTGCAACGTAGTAGGTGCGTATATGTCCGGTGTTTGGTCAGGCACTTTTCCTAAGCGACACGTACTGGTGATCATTTATCTCGGTCGTGCAATAGCGATTTCCGCATTTTTATTGATTCCATTTAGCCTTACATCGGTATTGGTGTTCAGTGCGGTGATGGGATTTTTGTGGTTAGCGACCATACCCCCTACATCAGGACTGGTCGCGGTAATGTTTGGGACTCGCTATATGGCATTGTTATATGGTGTCGTGTTTCTCAGCCACCAACTCGGGAGTTTCACCGGGATTTGGCTGGGTGGGTGGCTCTATGACAACACGGGTAGCTACAATGCAATTTGGTGGTGTGGTATTGCTTTGGGGGTTGTCGCCGCCGTTTTGCATTGGCCCATTCGGGAACAACCTGTTGAGCGGCTAGTAGAAGCGTAGGAGCGGCGACCTCGACGCGATTGATTGGCGTGGGGGCAGCCTCCTAATAAAAAGTAGCAAGATACTTTTATCTAGTAGCCAGGCATTGAATCAAAACATATTCGACTCGCCACTAGGGACTAGCAGCTCATTACTACCCTGTATGCCTTTATCATGAATCGGAGTAATATGGTTAGCACCACCATAGATCTGGAGGTAACGGAGATGGCGGAAGAGTATAAATCTAGGTACAGCATTCCTTTGCAGCCTGGAACCACCTATGTCCGTCCCAAGCCTGTTGTTGACTGGGTTGATTTGGATAATCCAGCAATCGACGTCATGACTGATTTTCAGGTTGTCGAGCCCAAGACCGTTGGTCCCGAGGAAACAATCGATGACACCCTGGAGCAGATGAAAAAACAAGGCGTGCGACTTCTTTTGGTTATCGACGAGGGTGAAGAAATCATCGGCGTGATTACAGCAAAAGACATCCAAGGTGAAAAACCGATCAAAATCGTGCAAGAGACGCAAACCTCACGCTCTGAATTAAAGGTCAAAGACATCATGACACCGCAGTCAGTCATTTCCGTACTCAATATGATTAGCGTGGAGGAAGCACAGGTAGGCCATATCGTCCAGACGTTGCATGAACTGAAACGACAACACACCCTAATCGTCGAAGTAGACGAGACTAGTGGCAAACAAATTGTACGAGGCATGTTCTCGACAAGCCAAATTAACAAGCAAATGCATACAAAAGCAGAAGACGATATTACGCCTGCAGATACCTTTGCCGAAATTGTGCAAAACGTGAGTTAAAAGACACCTCGGTCGATCTCAACTGGGCGTGCTGCGTGCGGCGTTTGATTGCTGGGAAAAGTAATGGGGCACAAACCGCGTATCCTCGTATTCCAACATATTGCTGTCGAGCATCCAGGCATCTTCAGGTCCTTTCTACAAGAGGATGGCATGGAATGGTTCCCTGTAGAGCTCGATCAGAACGAACCCATTCCACCGCTGGACGACTACGATGCGTTGTGGGTCATGGGCGGTCCGATGGATGTTTGGCAGGAGCAACAACACCCATGGCTGATTGGAGAAAAGGCAGCGATTAGAGAAGCGGTCGCAGACCGGCGACTGCCTTTTTTGGGGCTTTGTCTCGGCCATCAGCTGTTAGCAGAAGCGCTGGGTGGGCACGTGGGTCCATCGGAGCAACCCGAGATCGGCATAATGGATGTAAACCTGACCGACGCGGGTATGAACAGTCCCTTTTTCGATGGCATTTCCAGAACGACGAGGTGCCTGCAATGGCACAGTGCCGAGGTGACGTCTGTACCTGAAGCGGCGGCAGTCCTGGC
This sequence comes from Arenicellales bacterium, assembly GCA_030066885.1. GTDB lineage: Bacteria > Pseudomonadota > Gammaproteobacteria > Arenicellales > JAANXG01 > JAHEKE01. Next base: position 9,797 of record JASJAT010000057.1, read on the forward strand.
ATCAACGCCGGCCTGTCAGGTGCAGGCCATGTCGATAAACGACAATGCTTTAAGTATACAGTTCCATGTTGAAATCTCGTCGAATACCGTGTCTGAGTGGGGTGCAGTTCCGGAATACAAGCAAGCCTTGGAAAAAAACTTTGGCGCCAATGCACTATCTCAGTTTGAGCTCGAAGCGGCTGCCAACATGGATGACTTTAATAATTCAGCGCGAATTCTTTACGCCAATTGGAAATCAAAGGCATTCGGCTGACACTGCATTGTGATCACCGCCTTTCTCGCACAAACCCACTGTCATACCCGCACGGAACCACCCTCATTCCTGCACAAAACCACCGTCATTCCCACATGTTCTAAGTGGGAATCCAGGCGCAGTACCCGCACAAAGCCTAACGCTGTCCGGAATAAAAGGATTGGCTGTACATCGTGTAAATCAAACCGCCATTCCGACTCTATTTGTACAGTATTATTTTTAACCCGGACAGCAGTAGTAACACTGCGGTCGTTAGGTGAGGAGCACCGGTAGATAATGAGGGCGCGGTAAATTGTAAGCCTGTGTTGGGTTACTCGCTATCCTCGCTTTGCGCGGGCTTACCGTTTGTTTTGCCACCTTGGTCTAAAGCTTCAAGGTAAACGCTAATGACTTCGCGCAATTTGAGGATGAGTTTATCGGCTTTCTCTTCGTTGTATTGGTAAGTCTCGTCCTCTTCATCCATATAGGTCGATTGCGCGATTTCCATTTGGACGGCGTGGGCGTTTTTTTCCGGCTTGCCGTAATACCGAGTGATGTAACCACCCACAAATCTACCGTTTATTGTTGAAGAAAAATCTCCCGACCTTATTACCTCCGCGATGGCATACCCGATTTCTGGCGCACAACTCTCTGCGTTTGCGGTACCGAGGTTTAGATCCGGTAGTTTGCCTTTAAACAGATTGGGCACTCTGGAGGCGATGGAATGCGCATCGTAAAGCAAAGCATAGCCGTGGGTTTCTTTTAGCTCGGCTATAATTTCGGTGAGTTTATTGTGGTAGGGTCGCCAATATGTCTCGACTCGCTGCTTGATGTCCTCATCTGTGAACGGTTCCTGATCCGCGTACAGCGAAGACCCATCGAATAGCGTACGTGGGACTAACCCGGTCGAAACCTCGTCATCATAAAGTTCTTTGTTGTCGGGCGGACGGTTCAGGTCGACAACGTAACGGCTATACTTCGCGCTGAGCACGGAAGCGCCCATGTCCTTGACAAAGCTATACAACCGTGGGATGTGCCAATCGGTGTCGGGGAGCATTTTCCCCGCATTGCTAAACCGGCCAAAGATAGCATCCGGTACTAAAGTTCCGGAATGAGGCATATTGACGATTAGCGGAGTGGTACCGCTATGATACTCGAATAGATCGCTCATATATTTTGAGTGGGTACTGCCGCTTCCAGGTATGCGTCAGTCCAGGTTCCGAAAGCAGAATCTTCAATCAATTCGGAAACCGCTTCTAGGTCAGGCTGAAAATACCTGTCCTGATCCCATTTCGACGCTACGGTTCTGATCGTGTTATGTGCGTTTTCAATAGCTTCATTGGAACGCATAGGCCTTCTTAAATCAATACCTTGTGCTGCGGCCAACAGCTCGATCGCCAGAATATAGCGCGTATTCTCATTCATATCGGTGAGCCGCCGGGCGGCAAACGTCGACATACTGACATGATCCTCCTGATTTGCCGATGTGGGTAGACTGTCGACACAAGCCGGATGCGCTAATGTCTTGTTTTCACTGGCTAACGCCGCAGCGGTGACCTGAGCTACCATAAATCCAGAATTTAAACCCGCGTCGTCAACCAGAAACGGGGGTAACTGACTCAGGCTGGAATCGATCAGCAAGGCCATCCGACGCTCAGACAAGGCGCCAATCTCGGCAATAGCCAAAGCGAGATTGTCCGCAGCGATAGCGATAGGTTCTGCGTGAAAATTTCCGCCTGACACTATTTCAGCCCGATCAGGCAGCACCAAAGGATTGTCGGAGACTGCATTCGCCTCAATCTGCAGGCAGGATGCGACCGTTTTGAACTGTTCGAGGCACGCCCCCATAACCTGGGGTTGACACCTGAGAGAGTAAGGGTCTTGTACCCGATCGCAATTCGCATGAGAGTCGCCTATTTCACTTTCCGCTAACAAGTTGCGGTAGATGCGGGCTGCCTCTATTTGCCCTGGGTGGCCCCGTATCTCATGTATGGTCCTATCAAACGGTACGCGGCTACCCAGCGCTGCCTCTACCGTCATGCTACCGGCAATAAATGCCGCATCCATATTTTGCTCGGCTTGGAACAAGCCCTTAAGCGCCAGAGCGGTGGAGACTTGGGTGCCGTTTAACAGGCCCAGGCCGTCCTTGGCTGCAAGCTGGATCGGGTTCAACCTTGAGTTCTTGAACGCTGTGAGACTACCTTGCGTTTTCCCACCGACGCGAATTTGGCCTTTTCCAATTAGGGGTAAACTTAGATGCGCCAGCGGTGCAAGATCACCAGATGCGCCGACAGAACCTTTGCTGGGAACCACGGGGTAGAGCTCGAAGTTGACCATGTCCACTAAGAGTTGGATGACTTCTCTACTGATACCAGAAAAGCCTTGCGCAAGTGCATTTATCTTGAGCACCAATATCAAACGCACGATGTCGTCGTTCAGTAGCGCCCCCACGCCAGTGGCATGGGAGAGTACCAAGTTGTTTTGTAGGGTAGCGAGCTGTTCTCGATCAATCCGTGTCTGCGCTAATCGACCAAAACCGGTATTTACGCCGTATACCGACGCACCACTGGCAACCAAGTTATCGACGACTGCACGGCTGCGATCGATTTCCTGCCAGGCTGCATCTTCGATCTGCAGATGTACAGCAGAATGATAAACCTGTCGTAAATCAGCCAAGGTGAGTTGACCGGGAACAAGTTTTAATTCAGTTGCCACTTCGGATCCTCACCCATGATGTTCAGGTTTGAGTCTGGTTTGTTAAAGTGCGAATAAACAATGTGCCACAGACTAATCAGACAATTGGCGCAACGTATTCTTGAATGCGCTCGAGATTTCGTTTTCGACATCGTGCACCCCATCTTTTATCACCTGGTGACCGCCAACGAAGACATGTCGTACGACGTTAGCGTTGCCGGAAAAAATCCAACTGTCGAGCACTGCGTCGCCTACTCGGTCACAGAGGAGGGGATGCTCCATGTCGAGAACGATGAAATCAGCTCGATAGCCTGTCTCTAGTTTACCGATTTTCCTACCACTGGCCTTGGCACCGCCTGAAACCGAACGCTCAAAGAGAAAACGCCCGGTACTCGTATACTCGTCCCTGACCACAACGTTGCGGGTTTGATGGTGAAGCCTTTGTACATATTCTAACCAGCGTAGTTCTTCGACTGGGTTCACCGATATCTGACTATCAGAGCCAATGCCAAAGCCGCCATTACTTTGAATATATGTTGTTGCGTTAAATAATCCGTCGCCGAGGTTCGCCTCTGTGCTTGGACATAAGCCGACGACGGCGCCGGTTTGAGCTAATTGTTTGGTCTCTGCTTCGGTCATGTGCGTGGCATGGACTAGGCACCATCTGTGATCGATATTGTAATGGGTCAGTAGCCACTCCACCGGTCGTGTGCCCGACCACTCTATGCAGGCGTTGACTTCTTTGCTTTGTTCAGCGATGTGGATGTGGATCGGATGATTGTCATTTGGCGAGTGATCGATGACTTCATCGAGCAGGTCTGGGTTGACTGCTCGCAGTGAGTGGGGGGCGATGCCGAATGATGTATTGGGATCATCCGCCGTTTGTTCGACAATTTGGGAGACGATCTGCAGGTAAGCGTCGTTGTCATTGATGAATCGGCTTTGCTCTGGGCGGGGTGCTTTGCTGCCGAAATCACCAAAGCGGTATAAAACAGGTAGACTGGTCATGCCGATACCTGTCGTATGTGCAGCAGCTAGAGTACGTAACGACATCTCGGCCGGAT
>JASJAT010000243.1 GCA_030066885.1 Arenicellales bacterium
GTCTTCTTTACACGGTATATAACCAGTCTTTTCAGCCCGAACACTAGTGCGTACAGGCGGAGGTCTATAAATAACAGTAACGAGTGGCTCGTATCTACTAGCTGGTAAACAACTACGGAACACCACCCTCGATACTCGTGACTAGAGTGCCGGATACTTCTTTGGATTCCGGCTCTCCTCGCTTCGCTCACTCTCTGGAAAGACGAGGGGTGTTCCTTCGTTGCATGTATCTGACAACCCTGTGCCGTTATTCTTTTAATCAGCGATACAATAGCTGCGGGAGATGGAGGACATGAAAACGAAGCAACTCACGCTACTCTTGCTTGCAAACTTTTTAATTATTCCAACTGCCAGTGCATTGACCGGTTCCTCATTGCTTGAATATTGCAAAGATGTGGTCGAGAAAAACTTCACCTTCCACGCCGGTTCCTGTGTTTCCACCATTGATACAACGAGGAAAGTACTGGACAAATACCAGACGGATATTGTTGGTCGGGAAAATGCGGTCTGCTTTCCTAACGAGGTGAACAGCGCAGACGGTTTGGCACAGTTAGTCGAGGTCGTGTCGAAATACTTGGAAGACAACCCGAGGAGCCTTGGCCTAGAGGCATGGGGCTTGGTGGTTTTAGCATTGGTAGAGTCGTTTCCGTGTAATGAATAAAGAGGTTGCGGAAAGAATTGGCCGTTCGGACCTGCGATAATATTTCACCACCCACTGACAAGCGAGAGGACAATCATGCAGAAATTGGCCGATAAGGCCATTATTGCCAGTAGACGGGTCAACTGGTATGTGGAGCGTTTGTGTGTCGGGTTACTGGTGTTATTAGTACTCGACGTATGGCTCGGTGTGCTTGTCCGCTACGCACTGCCGCTTCAATTGACTTTTACGGAAGAGTTGGCGAGGTATCTCATGATCTGGATGGCGCTGCTAGCGGTGTCCAGTGGAATTAGCCATCGGGAACACATCGGTGTGCTTCTGGTTTTTGAACGTTTTCCACCCAACGTACGTAAGTGGCTGGCCGTGACGTTCGACATGATCGCATTCGTATTCTTCGCCGTCATTCTTATTTATGGGTTAGGCATGGTAGATCGTGGCTTCAGCCGTTTCACCATGATTGAAGGAATTCCCAAGGCCTATCCTTTCATGGGCGTTCCATTGGCAGCGTTGATGGCTTGCGTACAATTGCTGCTGGTGGCCATTCATGATTTCTTTTCAGATGACGGCGTCACAGCAGCAAATAGGGTGGAATTCTAGGATGCTCATCGTCGCCATCACCTTCTTTGGTCTTTTGATATTGGGCATGCCTGTCGGCTTCGTACTCGGTGTCGCCGGGTTGGTTGGTATTTTTGATATGGGTGGCGGACGGTTTCTCGCTATGGCGCCGGACCGGATGTTTGCCGGGCTGGATCTGTTTCCATTCCTGGCTATGCCGTTTTTTATTTTAGCGGGCGAGATCATGAATCGGTCCGGCATCACGACACATCTGGTTCAGTTCGCCGACGCGTTGGTTGGCTGGCTAAGGGGTGGTATGGCCCATTCAAATATGGTGGCGTCCGTCATGTTTGCCGGTATCACCGGGGCAGCAACCGCAGATGCAGCCGCGTTTGGTAACACGCTTGTTCCGGCAATGGTTCGGCAGGGCTACACAAAACCATTTGCCTGTGCCGTGACAGCCGCCGGCTCAATAATCGGACCCACCATCCCGCCGTCGACGTTGATGGTCATCTACGGTTCCATCATGGGGGTGTCCATAGCGGGTTTGTTTGCGGCGGGTATATTGCCCGGCTTATTGATTTGCCTGATTTGCATGTCAGTCATCGCCGCATTCGGTAAACGATGGAACTTGCCTAAATCGGATCAACGCCCGAATCTCTGCTTTATATTCAGGGCATTCAAAAAGAGTTTTCTTGCCCTCGTTCTGCCTGTGTTTATTCTAGGGTCAATCCTCGGCGGCTTCGCGACACCAACGGAGGCAGCGTCCATTGCTGTTTTTTATGCCCTTGTAGTTGGGGGGTTGGTATACCGGGGTTTGTCGTGGGGCGATCTCTACCACATGTTGGTACGCACAACACGCATCACCGGCGTAATATTCTTGATCATTGCATCGGCTTCCATCATCGGCTGGTGGATGACTTTTAATCAGATTCCGCAAGCGATTGCGGCGGGTTTTTTGGCGCTTTCCGATAATCCAAACGCAATCATTGGTATGATCATCGCCTTGTTGTTGTTCATTGGTCTGTTTATGGATATCAATGCGACCTTGATTATCCTTGCGCCGGTGTTGGCGCCGTTGACCGCAACGATCGGCATGGATCCGGTGCATGCCGGGATCATGATCATCTTGGCTTTGAATATTTCCTTGATGACCCCACCGGTCGGGGCTTGCTTGTTTGTACTGGCTTCTGTTACCAAGGAAAAAGTGGAATCAATTACAAGGTCGCTGTGGCCGTTTCTAATTGCCGAGACGCTCATTCTTTTCGTTGTCGCTTACTGGGAAAATATGACGCTCGCCATACCCAGACTCCTCGGGTTGTAGGAGTCACGGGTATCGCTCTAACAACACAACCCAACACTTAGTCAACCAAAGGAGAAAAGTCTATGAGATTCCTTCGCAAAACAACTCAATTGGTCGCGGCCTTAGCCGCTGCCTGTTTGATGTCTGGAACTGTCAGTGCTGCGGATGTGACCATTCGCCTTGGCCATCTCAATCCCGAAGGTCCGTTTGAAAGTCACTCGGGTGCGATGACAACGATCTTCAAATCTTTGGTCGAGAGCACCAGTGGTGGTGAGATCGAGGTCAAACTGTTTCCGAACGGACAACTGGGTAAAGACAATGAAGTCATTCAGCAGGTGCGCGATGGTATTGTCGAGTCAACGATTTCCTCGGCGGGTGGTATTGCACAACATTATCCGCTGGTCGGTGTTTTCGATATTCCGTTCGCCTTCCCCAATATCGCTGTGGCTAATCGCGTAATCGATCATCGCAGTGAATTCGGTAAAAAATTTACATCAGACCTGGAAGCGAAAACGGGTCTTAAGGTTTTGGGTATGATCGACTCAGGAGGATTCTTTGCGTTTTCCAACTCGAAGCGTCCGATCAAAACTGTCGACGATATGAAGGACCTGAGAATCCGTACCATGACGCTGCCCACCCACCAGACAATAGTGGCGTCCTTAGGTGGTAAACCGACACCGCTGCCCTGGGCCGAGGTCTACACCGCGTTACAGACGGGCGTGGCGGACGGACAAATGAACCCTATCCCGATCATCGCTTTCGCAAAATTCGACGAAGTACAGAAATACCTTTCAATTACCAACCACGTCATCACGCCGTATATCTGGACCATGAACAAAGAGTTCTATGACGGCTTGTCACCAGAACATCGCCACATAGTCGACTGGGCATCCGAGGTGGCGACCGAAGCGGGTCGTGGGGTGTCGCGTGTCATTGAGGCATCGGAAAATGGTCTCCCGAAACTGGCCGAGAAGATGGAGGTCAATACCGTACCTCCGGCTGAATTGGAAAAATTCGCCGCTGCAACACAGCCGGCTGTTCGGGATTTGATTACAGAAAAGCTGGGCGCAGAGGGTGCCGACATGTTGGACGCTATGCTCGCTGCCATCAAAGAAGCACAATAGTGCACTTATAAAAAAGGACCTGACGGGGCTTGATCGTTTTAAGCGGTCGGCCCCGTCCTATAAATAAGAATTCGATTCGGCAATGTCTTGCATCTACACTTGCCCGCATATTGCACCGAGGCGGCCGTACGCTGCATTTAACATGTACTACGACAAGATAAATGTCGTTGCGAGCGGCGCGAAGCAATCCAGTGAATCACACTGTTCTGGATTGCCGCGGCGCTTTGCGCCTCGCAATGACTTGCGTTATTTTTAGGATAGGGACAGTTAGTAGGTCCTTCGATGTGTACAGTTCGTTATAGTGGTCGGCCTACCCCGGCCCTGGCTGGGCCATCATCCGGGGTCTTGGTGCAACATGTGGGCTAGGCATCCGTTCGAGTTGATATCCAACCCTTCTGCGACGCGCGCTGCAGCGTATGGTCCGGAGCAGGTGGAAGTCTTGAGCGCGGAAGGTCTGGCCAGAGCGAAAGAGATAATTTGCGCCTGGCCCGGCTACGCGCCTACTCCCCTGGTGGCCCTACCCGGGATTGCGCAGGCGGCGGGTGTTGCGAGTGTCCACTACAAAGACGAAAGTGAACGCTTCGGCTTAAAAAGCTTTAAGCCTCTCGGTGGGGCCCATGCTGTGGCCCGCTTGTTGATACGTCAAATCGTCGCTACTACAGGGAATGACGGCATTACAGTGCACGATTTAATTGATGGGAAGTACAAGGACATTTGTGCGGGAATCACGGTAACTGCTGCCACTGACGGCAACCATGGTCGTTCCGTCGCCTGGGGCGCGCGGATGTTCGGGTGTCGTTGTGTGATTTTTATCAACGAAGCGGTGAGCCAGCAGCGTGAAGATGCGATCGCAAAATTTGGTGCAACGGTCCGGCGTAACCCCGGGAGTTACGATGATGCAGTGCGCACCGCTCAACAGACAGCACAACGTGAGGGTTGGCACGTCATACCTGACACGTCTGATGGTTCAATCGTAGAGGCACCGAGGGATGTAACCCAGGGCTATGCTTTGATGGCGGCTGAAGTGATCGAACAGCTACCCGGTGATTCACCACCGACCCATATTTTCTTGCAAGCTGGTGTGGGTGGCATGGCGGCGGCCACTTGCGCCGAATTCTGGCAGCATTTCGGCGTCGACCGGCCGACAACTATTTTGGTTGAACCGGAAACCTCTGCCTGCTGGTTCGAAAGTCTTAAAGCGAAAGAGCCTGTTGCGATTAAGGGCAATTTAGATTCACTCATGGGTGGTCTTTCCTGTGGCGAGGTTTCCAGGCTGGCGTGGACCATCCTTAAACCGGGTGCTGACGCGGCCATGACAATTCCAGATGAAGCGGCAGCGGATGCCATGAGACTGTTAGCTGCGGGCGCGTGCGGGGACGCACCCCTAGTAGCCGGTGAATCGGGTGTGGCTGGGTTAGCCGCCTTCCTAGCTGTCTCTGCAAATGACGCGGCCCGACAAAAGCTCGCTCTGAACTTGTCCTCCCGTGTGGTCCTTTTTGGCACCGAGGGGGCAACCGATCCTCAAGCCTATGCCGATATTGTCGGTCGCAGTGAAGAGGAGGTAGCTGATGAACAGAAGTGACACCATCGCCGACATACATATTAATAATGACCGACTACTCCAACGTATCGAAGAGCTGGGTCGTATAGGTGCCCTCGAAGGCGGCGGTGTCTGCCGCCTGGCGTTGACCGATGAAGACCGTCAGGGGCGGGATCTGGTAGTTAAATGGATGCGGGCATTGGATCTTGAAACCAGTATCGATCGCATCGGCAACGTGATCGGCGTACGGTCGGGCCGAAACGACGAACCACCGATAATGATAGGCTCGCATATCGATACGGTCGCGACTGGGGGACTTTATGACGGAAACCTTGGCGTGCTGGCCGGGCTGGAAGTGATCGCCGCTTTGAACGAGGCCCGAATCGAAACCAGAAGACCAGTGGCGGTGGGCTTTTTTACCAATGAGGAAGGCTCCCGGTTCGCTCCGGACATGATGGGCAGCGGGGTCCATCAAGGAGCGTTTGATCTTAATGACATGCTCGCTGTCCGCGGCATCGA
>JASJAT010000058.1 GCA_030066885.1 Arenicellales bacterium
CCCCAGTAAGAGACCGGCAATTTGCCTCGGTCTGATGTTATCGCCCAGCCAAATCCAGGCAAGATAGGCGGTGACTATGGGTTGAAGTCCGACTAACAGGGAAGAAACACCTGCACCCATCCCGGTGCTTATGGCAGCGAACACACCGCCAAGGTACAAAGCATGTACCAGGATCCCTACCAGCATTGAATGACCAATCTCCCGCCACCCTAGCCACCGTGAACGTAGTGCCAACACCAGGAAAAAAAATACGGCCAGGTTGAGTAACATCCTGATCAGTAGCAATGTGAAAGGTTCGGCATACTGCAGTCCGTACTTTGCGCCGATGAAACCCGTGGCCCACAGGATGACGAAAATAAACGGTACCCACCGGACTATCAGTGATTGATTGTTCATTATCTGCTGGTTGTCAGGTCAGAGTTCACACTTGACGCGATGGTGATATTGGGGTGTTAAGATTACTCGCATCACCGAAACTGAAGTAAATCATCTGCTCAGTGAGTGTTCGAAATTACAAGCGGATCGTAATATTCTGGCTGTTCGTACTAGCCTCTGCCTATCTCGTGTACGTCTACCCAATTGTACGAATCACTGAGTGGTATGGGTGGCGGGAGGCAATAGAATGGTACGGAGCTTTCATATTATGGGCTGCGGTCGGTGTTGGTCTGTGGCTTTCTTTTACGGGCCGAGTAACGTTTTTCAAACATATCTTACTCAACTGGTTGGGCGTCGGCTTTATATTTTTTTCCTTGTGCGCAATCTATGAAATCATCCGTGTATTTTTTCAAGTTGACGACCACAAAGCTGCAATATGGATCGTTTCGTTGGGTTCGATTATGAGTGTGTTCGCTTTCGTTACGGCGCAAAAGGTAGCGCACAAGCATGTAGAAATTAAGTCTCCCAAGCTGGGCAAGAACTATCGCATAGTGCAGATCAGTGATGTACATGTAGGCTCACGTAGGGCCGACTTTTTGAAGCAGATCGTTTCCCGTGTCAATACCTTGAATCCAGATTACGTTCTGATTACCGGAGATCTCGTAGATACCAGCAAGGTTGGGCACGATGAACTGTCAGCGCTCAGAGACATCGCTGCTACCGTGTACTTTATTGTCGGAAATCACGAGCGCTATGCTGGACTTCACTACGTTTTGCCGATGTTGGAGGAGTTAGGTCTAAGCATATTACGCAATGATAGCGCTATTGCTGAAGACATTCAGTTTATAGGTATCGATGATGCTGAAGATCCAGAGCATGTAGCTAAGACATTACCTTCGATTGAAATGCGTCATTCAAAGTTCAAGATTCTGCTCTACCACCGCCCCTTAGGGTGGTCATCGGCGAGCGACCAAGGTATAGAACTAATGCTGTCCGGGCACACACACAACGGTCAGATCTTTCCTTTTAATTGGTTGGTTAAACAACAGTTTAGATTGATCAAGGGTTTGTATCGCGAGGGCAATTCGCACTTATACGTGTCCCCGGGCACAGGCACATGGGGTCCTGTGATGCGGCTAGGCTCACGCAATGAGATCACTTGTATTGATTTGGTTGCTGAGGCCTCAGATCGGACGTAACTAACTTTATAGTCGCCGATTGTCCCCCGATCTCAAAGCATGAGAAATAGTGTTTCTCTCGCAAGGGCGCAAAGACGCTAAGAAAGATAAAGTAAAAAACTTAGTACTTCGCGATCTTGGCGTCTTGGCGAGAGTTGTTCTTTAACTAATAAACCAACGGTCGACTTCTTGTTGGACCGAGAATATCGGTACGCTGTCAAACTTGAAACTGTTGTGTTGAAAATCACCACACGCGACTTGGTGGTAGTTATTGATATAAAACTCCCGGTTGTCACAGATTTCCCGCAACGCCGCAGCTAGAGCATCGACATCCGCCTCATCGTTGTACAGGCCGAAACTTGCTCTGACCATGCCCCGGTGTAGTTCTGCCAAAGACTCTAGTTCTTCGTTACTCAACTCTTCTGAGTATTCACTGAGTTGGTCGGTAATCATCTCCCGGACGTATGGGTGAGCGCAGAAACAAGCGTTACGAACGCTAATATTGAAATAGTCGTTTAGTATGGCTGCTGTCAGAGAATGATCGAATTCCTTAATGTTAAATGAAAGTGCACCAGTCCGCCGGACTTCCTGCGGATTCGTGTTCCCATAGATGATGACGTTGTCGATCTTTTCAATTTGTTCTATAGCGTAACGGATGAGTTTCTCTTCCTCGTCATCGATGAAATCCATACCGATCTTTTGCAATGCACAGAGTACGGTTGCCAGCGCGATGGCGCCTGCGATATTTGGGGTTCCCGCCTCTTCACGATCGGGAAAGTTTTTGGTAGGGAGGTATCGGTTAGTATGCACATCGTCTACCATACCACCACCGACTTCAACGGGTTCAATACCCTCGAACAGTTCCTTACGCGTAATCACGACACCCGGTGACGCCGGGGTGTATATTTTGTGACCCGATAACGCAACGATATCCAGATCTCGATTCGGATTGTCATGGCCGCCTATACGAATGGGAACGTGGGCGGCCATTTGTGCGGCGTCCACCACAATCAAAGTCCCGTATTTATGCGCCAATTCGGCAATGTCATAAATCGGGTTGATGATGCCCGTTACGTTGGATACTCCCGTGACAGAAACATAGTTGACGCTATCGCCATATTCCTTCAAAGCCTTTTCGATTCGCCCGATGTCGACACAACCTAGCTCATTAGAGCTAGTCACTGTGGGTATGTGGACTACCTTTTCAAAGTTTCTTCGATGCGGTAAATCGTTGGAATGATGTTCCATGATCGAAGTGATCACCACTTTTTTATCGGGGCGTTTCTCACGCAGGGTCCGCGCAATTCGATTGATTCCGCCAGTGGTGCCGCTGCCGACAAAAAAGGCAGTGTAGATCTCCGGGTCTGCATTAACGAAGGACAGCACCATGTTGTGTGCCCATTCGAACTCTCGGGTCGACAGTTTGGCACCGAAGTGGACATTGGTATGGGTATTGGAGTAGTAGGGCATGTATTTCCTCATCACATCCCGCACGATACCCAACTGTAGTGTGCTGGCTGTACTATCCAAATAAATCCTTCTTCTTTTCTCCCCACTCGCCAGCACGTATTCGATATTCAGACCTGTGGTGCTTTCTCTGAGTTTCTTGAGCAAGGCGGCTTTGTAGTTCACTTCACCGCTCGTGCTTCTGCTATCTAATTTTGCGCTGTTCATCTGTTACTTTCGATGTTTGTAGATGAAAACCTAACCTCCCATTATCCCATAAAAACCTACTACTGTAATGAAAGTAGCCGGTGACAAGTATCGAGCAGCAAGTCCTGCTTCGCCTTGATTTCGACGCGGTCTGACTCCAATATCTGCTGATGGCTTCTTTTAACGAAACTAAGTTGCTCACTGTCGCTGAAGCCCTACAGTTTGACAATCGTTTCACGCGTGAGCTCCCTGCGGACCCTAATTTGGAGAACCATCGCCGCCAGGTTACAGGTGCCTGTTATTCAAAAGTCCAGCCCAAGCAGTTTGAAGCCCCCAGGTTGGTGGCTTACTCGCCAGAAGTTGCCACGTTGTTGGATTTGTCGGGTAGATTTTGTGCATCGAAAGAATTCGTCCAAACATTTGTGGGGAATCGTTTATTGCCTGGCATGGATCCTTATGCCACGTGCTATGGTGGTCATCAGTTTGGCAATTGGGCAGGTCAGCTGGGCGATGGACGGGCGATCAATTTAGGAGAAGTTATAAACCAGAGCGGAGAGCGCTGGGCGCTGCAACTCAAAGGTGCCGGCGCGACGCCTTACGCAAGAATGGCAGATGGTCTTGCTGTGCTCAGATCGTCGATAAGAGAGTTCTTGTGCAGTGAAGCCATGCATCATTTAGGAATCCCCACCACGCGTGCGTTGAGTGTTGTCACCACGGGCGAACCCGTTGAGCGAGACATGTTTTATGACGGTAATCCGAAAGACGAGCCGGGTGCGGTTGTCTGCCGGGTGGCACCATCGTTTACGCGTTTTGGCCACTTTCAGATTTTTACTTCGCGCGGAGAAATAGATGTATTGCGGCAACTTGCCAACTACACTATCTGCACGGACTACCCGCACCTGGGTGTACATTCTGCTACGGAAATTACAGAGGACACCTACACGACGTGGTTTGACGAGGTCTGCCGACGCACGGCAAGGATGGTTGTACATTGGCAGCGCGTTGGCTTTGTACATGGTGTTATGAACACCGACAATATGTCGATACTCGGCCTTACCATTGATTACGGACCCTATGGCTGGCTTGAAGACTACGATCCCAACTGGACGCCGAATACGACGGATGCCCACGGCCGGCGGTATCGCTTTGCGCACCAGCCACAGATCGCACTGTGGAACCTGGTTCAATTTGCTCGAGCTATTTATCCGCTGGTAGGTAAAGCGGAGCCGCTGGAAAGTTCGTTGGATAGCTACCAAAAGTGCTTCGAGCAATCCTGGCAATCCATGATGGCGCAGAAACTAGGTTTCGTTGAGTACGAACCCACCACCGACGATGCCCTGTGTAAAGAATTGGATGCCGTTTTGCAGATGGTCGAAACCGATATGACCATTTTTTATCGCAAGCTGGCCACAATGGAGTTCAATGATCGCCAGACAGTTCTTGATAAAAAATGGAGTGCCCACCTGGTGGAGGCCTACTATTCACCTGAGCAACTCACGGACGATTACGAGACCCGGCTCAATAAATGGCTCGATGACTACGGGAAACGGCTGCAGAAAGACGACCTGCCTACGGAGCGGCGGCGGGAAAGAATGAACGCCGTCAACCCTAAGTACGTGCTGCGCAACTACCTTGCTCAACTCGCCATTGACAAGGCAGAGCAGGGGGATCATACGATGGTCAGTGAACTCTTGGACTTGCTCAGGCGCCCATATGATGAACAACCTGAAAAAGAAGAATTTGCTCAAAAACGACCAGATTGGGCACGTCATCGAGCAGGCTGTTCGATGCTGTCGTGCAGTTCATAATATATTGTAATTGTTTGACTGCTGGCCAGCTATTCACACCCTCGACATCCACTCCCCCATAAAAGTTACGCAGCACTAAAAGTAATCGATTATTTTTTGCGATTTTGATGTCCCAAAGCAGCACGGTCGAGGTATAGTTGTAAGGTTGGAAATGTTACGTTCGCAGCAAAGATTCTCGTTAAGCGCCGGGCTTCTGGTTTGGTTAGTAGGTATTGCGCTCTATGTGACCGGGACCCTGATGGCACAAGAAACCGATACGCGGCGGGCGATTGTGCTTGAGGTGGAAGGTGTTATTGGGCCGGCTTCCAACGATTTCATCGTGCGTGGAATTGAACAGGCTGAGGAGTCCGGTGCTGTCCTGGTCATTCTTCGTATGAACACACCTGGCGGGCTAGATACGTCGATGCGGGACATTATCCAAAAGATCCTGGCCAGCCGTGTTCCCGTGGTCAGCTATGTCGCGCCACCTGGTTCTCGTGCTGCCAGCGCCGGAACTTATATCATGTATGCCAGTCACATTGCAGCAATGGCGCCTGCAACAAACTTGGGTTCCGCTACACCGGTGACCATGTCACCCGGGGGCATCGGCCGTGATCCAGAGCCCCCCGGCCGGCGTGACGATGAAGAAAAAGCTAAATCGGAAGAGTCTACCGAGAAAGAGTCAGACGAGACCGAAGCCGAAGACAAGCCCCCCGAACTCGACACAGCCATGGAACGTAAAGTGGTCAACGATGCAGTAGCATACATTAAAGGATTAGCCCGATTGCGTAAGCGTGATGAAAAATGGGCAGAAGACGCTGTGCGATCGGCCGTGAATCTGACCGCGGAGGATGCCTTGCAGCGAAATGTAATAGATATCGTTGCCAAAGATTTGGATGGCTTGATGGAACAACTTGATGGTCGAACGGTGGAATTGCAGAGCGGCGAGGTGACTCTAAACACAAAAGATCTCAAGCTCGAAACGATTGAACCGGACTGGCGTACTAAGCTACTCGCCATTATTACCAACCCCAACGTCGCTTACATCTTGATGTTACTCGGTGTCTACGGGCTTTTCTTTGAATTGTCCAATCCTGGCTCTATTTTTCCTGGTGTAGTCGGCGCTATCTGCTTGTTACTGGCGTTGTATTCGTTCCAGGTATTGCCAGTGAACTACGCAGGCGTTGCGCTCATCTTACTTGGTATTGCCTTCATGGTAGGGGAGTTGTTCATGCCAAGCTTCGGCGTACTCGGTATTGGAGGAACTATCGCTTTTGTCGTGGGATCGCTGATTTTAATGGAAACAGAAGTTGAGGCCTTTCAACTGTCAATGACTTTAATCGTGACGGTAACCATAATCACCGTTTTGTTCGTTTTTACCCTAATCGCCATGGCGGTGCGCCAGCGAAAGAAACCAGTGGTTAGTGGTCGCGAGCAGATGATTGGAGACATAGGTGAGGCAACTTCTGATTTCGCGGGTATTGGAAACATACATATCCACGGAGAGCTGTGGTCGGCCCGCTCTGACCAGCCTGTGCGTAAGGGCCAACATGTCAAAGTACGCGAGTTGGATGGATTAATCTTAGTTGTAGAACCTTTGGAGGGCTAAACATGAGTATGTTGATGGACCTGTACTATATCATGGCGCTGCTGGTAATCATCTTCGTCATCTTCATGATCATCAAGATACTCCGCGAGTATGAGCGCGGGGTTATCTTTTTTCTTGGCCGGTTTCAAACTGTCAAAGGTCCCGGACTTATCATCGTTGTTCCTCCCATTCAGCAGATGGTGCGTGTTGATTTGCGTACCAGGGTTTTGGACGTACCAACACAAGACGTGATTTCGAGGGACAACGTCTCGGTGAAAGTTAACGCCGTGGTGTATTACCGTGTAGTCGACCCGGAAAAGGCTATTATTCAGGTTGAGCACTTTCATGCTGCCACCAGTCAGCTGGCGCAAACGACTTTACGCTCGGTACTGGGTCAACACGAACTGGATGAGATGCTCTCTGAGCGTGAAAAACTTAACAATGACATCCAGATGATACTGGACAAGCAAACAGACGCATGGGGTATTAAAGTCGCCAACGTCGAGATCAAACATGTGGACTTGGACGAGAGTATGGTGCGTGCCATTGCCAAGCAGGCTGAAGCCGAGCGCATGCGGCGGGCCAAGGTTATTGCAGCGGAAGGTGAGCTGCAGGCCTCGCACAAACTGACTGAAGCAGCTGGGATACTGCGTAGTCAGCCCGATGCCATCACCTTACGCTATCTGCAGACCATGGTGGATATGTCCCATGAACAAAACCAGACTATCTTTTTCCCATTTCCCATTGAATTGTTGAAAGTAACGCAAAAGTTCACAGGTGAAACATAACCCTAGCGATTTACACCGTTACGCACCTCAATTGATTTCAGTTTCTATTGAATGTTTGGAGAAAAGACAATGAGTGTCCCTAAGAGAATACTGTTGCCTACGGATTTAACGGAAGCCAGTGGCCTTGCCGCGGAGAGAGCTAAGGCCCTGATCGAACTCACTGGTGCAGATTTGACCGTTTTGTATGTCGTTGAGTATGTCCCACCCCCTTATGTAGCAATCGAGTTACCGGAAAACCTTTCTTCTGAAACTGCTTTGGTAGAGCGTGCGAAAGGTTATTTATCAGATTGGGTGAAAAAGGTGCAGCTCGCCGATCATCGCCAAATAGTCGAAGCCGGGTCTCCGAAAAGAATCATTGTTGATACTGCGCGAGATAACAATATCGATCTCATTGTTATGAGCACTCATGGTGACAAGGGGCTGGCCCGCATTATTGGTTCTACTGCCAGCGGCGTTTTACACAACGCTCCCTGTGATATTCTGGTCGTGCACGCGGCGGAGTCCTAGTAGTCAGAAACCAGTTTGTTATACCAGCTACGAAATACTGCCTATTCGCTAGTACTGTCCAATTGCTCCCACCGCTGGTACGCTTGCTCTAGCTGCTTTCGAATGGCTTCGATCCTGGCCATGGTCGAAGTAATAGCGAGTTTGTCCTGTTTGTAGAAATCTCGCCGATTGACTTTTTGTTGCAGTTCTTCTTGTTCTTGCTCGAGCGTTTCTATCCGGTCGGGTAGAGTTTCTAACTCTCTTTTTTCTTTGTAGCTGAGCTTCTTGTTCTCACCGGCAGGTTTTCGCTTCGCCTTGGGTTTTGACTTTTTGTTGGTTTGAACGGGCTTTGAGAAGGGGACAGAAGTGCTTTGGTGCAGCCAATCGTCGTACCCGCCGACGTACTCCGATACAACCCCATGGCCTTCAAACACCAATGTGCTAGTCACGACATTGTCGATAAACGTTCGGTCATGACTGACCAGTAACAACGTACCTTCGTAGTCAGTCAGTAAGTCTTCCAGCAACTCTAACGTGTCGACATCCAGGTCGTTGGTGGGCTCATCAAGCACCATCATATTGGCGGATTGGGTAAATAATTTCGCAAGCAGTAGCCGGTTTCGCTCGCCACCGGACAGTGCCTTAACGGGAGTATCGATACGCTTGACCGGAAATAGGAAGTCTTTTAAATAACCGACAACATGTCGTGACCTACCTTTCACCGACACGTAATCGTGACCGCTGCTGATGTTTTCGCGAACTGTCTTATTCAACTGAAGCTGGGATCGCTGCTGATCAAAATAGGCCAGTTGCAACTTGGTACCCCTGACTACCCACCCGTGGGTCGGTTTGAGGTCGCCCAAAATAATTCTAAGCAGAGTGCTTTTACCCGAGCCGTTTGGTCCTATGATACCGACACGGTCTCCGCGAAGTATCGAAGTCGACAAGTCTCGTATGATGCAATTTTCCCCGTATTGGAGACTGACGTGCTGCAGATCTACAACGCGTTTTCCAGACAATTCGCTCGTGGGTAAAGACATCTTGACTTTACCCTGCACATTTATGCGTTGGGCTCTTTGTTTTCGTAGTGCTTGAAGTTTCCTGACTCGGCCCTCGTTACGAGTCCGTCTCGCTTTTATCCCTTTTCTTATCCACTTTTCTTCATCAGACAGTTCTTTGTCTTGTCTGGCATTCTGCTTAGACTCGATATCCAGCAGGAGTTCTTTCTTCTCCAGATAAGAATCGAAGTCACAATTGAAGGCTGTTATTTTCCCGCGGTCGAGCTCTACGATTTTATTCGTCAAATTCCTCACCAGAGTTCGATCATGGGTGATAAACAATAGAGCACCATGAAAAGAGGATAAAAACTCTTCGAGCCAGGCGATCGTACTTATGTCCATGTGGTTCGTCGGTTCATCTAGGAGTAATACATCTGGTGCGCTAACCAAGGTTTTAGCCAACATCACCCTCCGTTTTATTCCGCCCGAACAATTCCGAATGTCTTGATCGACGTCGAGCGACAAACGACTGCAAACGGACAAGATCTTTTGCTCGATATTCCATCCATCCATGGCCTCAATGCGACGTTGCAAGGTAGCCATTTGCGAAAGTGTATGTTCGGTCGAGTCAGTCGTCGCTGTCACTCGGTGGTATTGCCACAACAAATCGCCTAATCCTTCTAACCCGGAGGCCACCGATTCGTAGACTGTGCCATCGAGATCAGCCGGAACTTCCTGTTCCAATAGAGCTACGCGTAGCCCTTCCTTACGCCAAACCTCTCCATCATCGGGTTCCAGTGCACCACTGATCACTCGAAACAAGGTAGATTTCCCCACCCCGTTTCGTCCTACTAAACACATACGATCGCCGTTCGATATTTGTAAATCGACTTGATTTAGCAGTTGGTGGTGTCCGAACGCTAGGGAGGCATCGGTTAAAGTTATAATCGGCATTCGAAAAGAGAAGAACGCGGCAACAAAACTAAGTCAGGTGGACATCTCTGGTTTATAAAACTCAATTGTTCTAAAGCAAGGCTAAATATAATTCACCCCATATCGGTATTAAAATGGATAAGGCGAAACAAACGATAAGAGATATTTTAGATATCGCCCATATCGAATTAAATGGTAGCCGACCTTTCGATCTTCAAGTACGGGACGAGCGAGCGTATCAACGCATTTTGGGTGGTGGAGTCGTGGCGTTTGGTGAAACCTATATGGACGGCTGGTGGGATTGTGATCAACTCGACGTCCTTGTCTGTAAGCTGCTTAGGGCAAATCTAGAGCACTATATTAAACCGCTGAAAGTAGTGGTGCCGATCCTGTATGCGAAGTTCGCCAACCGCCAGAAGCGATCGAAAGCCTTCAAAATTGGTGAGCACCACTATGACTTGGGAAACGAGCTTTATACAAGGATGCTTGATCGACGTATGGTTTACTCTTGCGCTTACTGGAAAGATGCAACGGATCTGGATAGCGCGCAGGAGGCGAAGCTCGACTTAGTATGTCAAAAAATCAACCTCGAGCCTGGTATGAAGGTGTTAGACATTGGGTGCGGTTGGGGCGGTTTTGCAAAGTTCGCGGCAGAAAAGTATCAGGTAGACGTCGTAGGGGTGACTGTTTCTAAGGAGCAGATTGAACTAGGCAGGCAGATGTGTCGAGGGCTAAATGTGGATTTAAGGTTTGAAGACTACCGCGATATAAACACCACGTTTGATCGGATAGTCTCGCTTGGCATGTTTGAGCACGTTGGAGTCAAGAACTACAGAACTTATATGAACTCAGTTCATCGCTGTTTAAGTCCAGACGGTTTGTTCCTGTTGCACACGATTGGCGTGAATACCGCTAAGGAGGCGGTGGATGCTTGGACCGACAAGTATATTTTCCCCGGTGGGATGCTGCCGACACAAAAACGGACCAGCAGTGCTACGGAGGGACTTTTTGTCATGGAAGATTGGCACAATTTTGGGCCCGACTACGATCCGACATTAATGGCGTGGATGCAAAACTTTGATGTGCATTGGTCGGAACTGGGGAAATTGGGCTATGACCAACGATTCTATCGTATGTGGAAGTTTTTTCTATTGTCGTCAGCCGGTTCTTTCCGTGCTCGCAGAAATCAACTTTGGCAAATAGTGTATTCAAAAAACGGGGTACAAGGAGGCTATCGGTCCGTCAGATAACTTTTGTCGAACACATGTCGGTTTTCTGTGCTCGGAAGCTCTGAATCCCCATATGAATCCCTTGAGAGGGGAGAAGCTGTTTTTCTAGGGGAGTTTTATTTTCCCGCCGCCACCGGGGATACCCGGCCCGCCTCCCCCAAAGCCCGGATCACCACTTCTAGGTACGACGATTGAAGAAGCCGCTTCCCGGCGTAATTCCTCTAATTCCTTTTGTGTCTCCTCCACAGCGGCGCCGGCGGCTTCGGAGAATTTACGGGCTGCTTCATCCAATGAGTTGGCTGGAATCTCAAATGACAGCGGCACTGCACCCACTGGGGTAAGCAGCTGGGCCTGGCCGATATATATAACGGATCTTTTGGTATCTGTATTGCCATCGGACTTTATTGGAGTTAAACGTCGGATACTCCCAGCTTTACGGTCAGTAAAAACCTCCTCTCGATAGAGGTCGTTCGGGTCGACTTCGATGTCGATTTTTGGGGCTTCAGCCATATTGATATGCCTATCTAATAATCTATCTGAATCGTAGAAAAGAAATCAGTTGAATTTTAGCAAGGGTGAGCGGGACTCTGCACGCGAACCGCTGATACCGGACAGTTTATACCAGAGTCACCAAAAGTGGCAGTGGTTTTGTAGGAGACCTTGAAACGGTTATGATCCGAAGGGTGTGTAGTCTTTATCACCGGCGAGGAAACGCGAGATGCAACGTTGTGAATGGGTCGGAAACGAGGCGATTTACATCAAATACCACGACAAAGAATGGGGTGTACCCGTTTATAACGATCGTAAACTTTTCGAGATGTTACTCTTGGAGGGCGCCCAGGCCGGGTTGAGCTGGATAACCATACTAAACAAAAGGAACAGCTACAGGGCGGCTTTCGATCGTTTCGATCCGAATAAAATTGCCCGTTATAACCAAAGGAAAATAGAGGCCCTGCTTAGAGATCCAGGTATCGTACGTAATCGTTTAAAGGTCAAAGCCGCTGTCCTGAATGCACGAGCTTATCTCGATATAAAAGAAAAAGAGGGCAAATTCAGCGACTTCTTATGGCAGTTTGTCGATGGTAATCCGATCGTCAACAATTGGGTGTCTTTGCAACAAGTACCTGCTAAAACGTTCATTTCAGATGATATGAGCAAAGAGTTGAAAAGGCGGGGATTTAAATTCGTCGGTTCCACTATTTGCTACGCCTTCATGCAGGCGGTAGGTATGGTCAATGACCATACTAATAAGTGTTTTCGTCGTCGGGAAATTATCCGCCAATATTGAGGCTCGGTACGACTCCCCCACGTGCCCAGATCGCGTGTGTGGCCTCAGTGTCTCATTGCGGTTTTGCTAAAACAGTCTAGTCTTAAAGTAAATTCGAGTTGACGAACTCGGGGATTCCGGATCATCTATAAAACCTTTCTTTTTTCAAGGGATTATGTGCGCTTGCCAGCAACAACCCCCTGTCACTAGCCCCGTTGAAAGGAGTGTTATTCAGTCTATTTCCAAGACTGTACGTTTTGCTATGGGGATGCTGACGACCCTTTTTGCGCAATCCTTATCAGCCAATCAGGCTGTCATCGGCATGCCTGTCGAAAGCAGTCCGTTTTCAGTGTTCTTAGTTTGTGGCGTTGCGATAATTGTTGCACTTCTGATCGGGTTTTTTGTCGGTACGAACTCGCAAAGAAAGAAGATGAATCTGCAAACACGGCAGATAGTGGATCACACCAAACAACTGGAGCAAAAAATTTTGGAGCAAAATAGCTCCCGTAAACAGCTCCACCAACTTGCCTACTATGACGAAATAACGAGCCTTCCGAACCGGTTGTTTTTCAACGAACGTCTGCATGAGACCTTGATAGAAGAAAAGGGTATCGTGAGCGTTGCCATAATTGATCTCGATCGCTTTAAAAACTTCAATGACACGATGGGACACGAAAATGGCAACGCGTTACTTAGGTTAGTTGGAAAGAGAATATCCACGGCATTGCCGGAGGGCACATTGCTAGCACGCTATGGGGGTGACGAGTTCGCCATATTGGCCGATGGAAAACGACCCGAAGAATGTGTATCTATATCGGAACAAGTTGCTCTTTCCCTTAAAGAGCCTATCACTTTACTTGGTAGAGAGCACTATGTGACAGCGAGTATTGGATTGAGTCATTACCCGTCAGAAGCAAGCAACATCTCCGAGTTGTTACAACAAGCAGATATAGCCATGTACAGGGCCAAGCAAGAAGGGGGCAACTCTTACTGTTTGTACGATGCCGATATAGGTAAGCGCATTATCTATCGTATGGAACTCGAAACGAGTTTACGCCGAGCCTTGGTCAACGGCGAGATGTGGCTTGAGTACCAACCGCAGGTGGATCTGAATACCAATGAGGTTTTGGCTGTTGAAGCGTTGTTGCGATGGCAGCACCCAGAACGGGGAATGATGGACACGCTAGAGTTCATACAGATCGCTGAGGAAACAGGCCAAATCATTCCCATCGGAGAATGGGTGATGGAAGAGGCTTTTGCCCAGGCTGCCCAGTGGCGTGATCAAGGTGTAAAACCCTTCAAGATCGCGATCAACCTGTCGTCGAAGCAAGTAGAAAAAAAGGGATTTGTTCCATTTGTCCGTCAGCTCATCGAAGAATACGATTTTCCACCCGCGGGCATGGAGTTAGAAATTACCGAACACGTGCTAATAGATCGCGAGCCACAGACCCAGAAAACAATGGGTGAATTAAAAGATTTGGG